>BNWE01000016.1 GCA_025998595.1 Alphaproteobacteria bacterium
TTTGCGGAATCTGATCATCGGATTAGCCTGTAAATTGAACACTTCTGTTCCGGATATGATGTTTAATGGTGCTCGGTTCCATAGGAGGGCTATAAAATTGGTCGCAGAGAATTAAAAGGCCCTGCTGGCGCGTGTGCTGCAAGCATTTTTTGATTGTAATTTCTATCAATTCCATATATCATTAGCACCGGTAATCGTTGATTGCTGAATATGCACGCAAAAATTGGATGAGCAGGTGGTCTGTTTTATCCTTTCGGTCTGGGGGAGTTTCCTCGGTATTTGTTTTTGCGGAGGTTCAACCGAAAAAGGGGTATATAAATGTTAGACGTTTCAATTAGAAGTTTGCTGGAGGCCGGCGTACATTTTGGACACCAGACTCGTCGCTGGAATCCGAAGATGGCGCAGTACATATTTGGATCAAAAGATAAAATTCACATAGTTAACCTGGATAAAACGCTAGTGCTGCTGCAGGAGGCACTCAAAGCCGCCGGAGATGTAGCTGCCGAAGGTGGGCGTATTTTGTTCGTGGGTACAAAGCGTCAAGCGAGCGAGCGCGTAGCTGAATCCGCCAAGAAGTGCGGACAGTATTTCGTGAATCATCGTTGGTTAGGCGGAATGTTAACCAACTGGAAGACCGTTTCCCAATCAATCAAGAAGCTGGATAGTCTCGAGAAAAGACTGCAGGATCCAAATGTGGCATTAAAGAAGAAGGAAATTCTGAGCATTCAGAGAAAGACCGATAAATTGAATAGGGTGCTGGGCGGTGTGCGTAACATGGGTGGCGTTCCATCGATACTTCTGGTGCTGGACGTCATTGTGGACAAGACCGCAGTGGAAGAGGCAAAAGTTCTCGGCATTCCAGTAATTGGCATATGCGATACGAACTCGGATCCAACCACAGTTGATTATCCTATCCCGGGAAACGACGATTCCGTAAGAGCCATAGACCTATACTGTTCTCTGTTTGAGAGCGCCATAATAGATGGTATCCAGAGAGGATTGACATCTGCGGGCGTTGATATTGGAGCTTTTGAAAAACCAATTGATGATACTGATTATTCAGAAGATGACTCTGAAGAAAATTAATAAAAAATAGGTGAGTTTATGGCTACTATGGCTGAGCAAATAAAGATGCTGAGAGAGCGTATTGGTGGCGGTGGGTTGTCGGAGTGCAAATATGCTCTAGAGGAATGCGGTGAAGATGTAGAGAAAGCCATCGAATGGTTGAAAAAAGAAGGCATTGTGGATGCCAACGGTAAGTACAAAAAAGAAGATTGATGTTTTTAAAAGATTAGAGGTGATTTATGGCTAATGTTACAGCCGAACAAGTAAAGATGCTGAGAGAGCGTTCCGGTGCCGGCATGATGGATTGCAAGAAGGCTCTGGTGGCGTGTGATGGAAATGTGGAAGAGGCCGTCGATTGGCTCAGAAAAAAGGGACTTGCGGCTGCGGCCAATAAGTCCGGTCGTGTGGCCGCCGAAGGATTGGTCGGTGTGCATGTAAATGGGACTCATGGTACAGTTTTGGAAGTAAATGCCGAAACCGATTTCGTGTCCCGCAATGAATTGTTCCAGAAATTCGTTTCCGAAGCAGTCGAAGTGGCGTGCAATGGGAATCTGTGCATAGATTCTCTGAAGACGGCTACATATCCAGGAAAGGAGCATGCGGTTTCCGATGAATTGACTAGTCTCATTGCCGTCATTGGCGAGAATATGCAGCTGCGTAGGGTAGGGCACGTGAGTGTGACGTCCGGAGTCGTGGCGTCCTATGTGCACAATAAAATTTCTCCAACTCTCGGGAAAATAGGCATTTTGGTCGCTCTTGAATCGACGGGAGATCCGGAAAAGCTGAATGAGTTCGGAAAGCAGATTGCAATGCACATCGCAGCGGCTCATTCTCTGTCTGTTTCTGTGGATGATTTGGATCCTGTTACCGTTGAGCGCGAGAGAGCGGTCGTTACGGAACAAGCTAAAAACTCCGGAAAGACTGGTTTCATAGATAAAATCGTCGAGGGAAGATTGAGAAAATTCTATGAGGAAGTCGTTCTGCTGGAGCAGGTGTTCGTCATGGATGGTGAGACGAGAATAAAGGATTTGGTCGCAAAAGTTTCTGCGGAAATTGGCGCTCCAGTAGAAATCAAGGCGTTTGAGCGATTCGCTCTTGGTGAAGGAATCGAAAAACAAACAGTTGATTTTGCTGCTGAAGTTGCGGCACAATTGAAATAGTTTTTGTTAGAAGTAGTTTTTGTTGTATTAGGAGATGTATCCCATGGAGAAAAAGTATCGTCGTATATTGCTCAAGATTTCAGGCGAATTTCTCATGGGGGATTTGGACTTTGGCGTGGACGTGAAAACCGTCGATCGCATAGCTGCCGAAATCGTCTCCATCTATAAAGACGGATACCAGGTGTGTGTTGTTGTCGGTGGCGGAAACATCTTTCGGGGAGTTTCTGCTGCCGCCTACGGTATGCATCGATCCGTTGCGGACAACATTGGTATGCTGGCGACGGTGATGAATGCGATTGCGTTTCAGAATTCCGTCGAGCGACTGGGCATTCAGACGCGGGTAATGTCCGCCATCACCATGCCAACCATATGTGAGCCGTACATTCGCCGAAAGGCGCTGCGTCACCTGGAAAAGGGGCGGCTGGTCATATGTGCGGCTGGTTCCGGTAATCCGTATTTTACAACGGATACCGCGGCGGCATTGCGTGCTCTGGAGATGAGTTGCGATGTACTCATCAAGGCGACGAAGGTTGCCGGTGTCTATACCTCTGATCCGGAGAAAAATGCAGATGCTAAATTCATAGAAAAATTATCCTATAAAGATGTCATTGAAAAAGACATCAGGGTTATGGATCAGACTGCCATTACATTGGCAAAGGAAAATAATATCCCCATAATCGTGTTTTCCATAAAAGAAGATGGAAATTTGGCAAAAATTCTTTCGGGGGAGGGGGCTTGCTCACTTATATCTTAATGTTATTGGAGGAAAAATGCTTTTGGAAAGTCTAAAGAAAAAAATGATAGCCAGTTACGATAATCTGCTGAAGGATTTCGGTGGATTGAGAACTGGACGTGCTTCGGCCGCGATTCTTGACAATATAATGGTGGAAGCGTATGGAAATATGGTTCCAATACAGCAAGTTGGTACCGTAAGCGTTCCGGAGGCTCGTCTTATTACCGTTCAGGTGTGGGATACGTCTCTGCTGAAACCTACGGAGGTTGCCATTAGGAATTCTCCCATAGGTTTAAGTCCGGTTGTCGATAGTCAGCTGATACGCATAGCCATACCTGATTTGAGTGAAGAGCGCCGCAAGGAGATCTGCAAACTTGCGGGGAAATATGCGGAACAAACCAAAGTGTCCATTCGTAACGTTCGTAGGGAAGGCATGGATGACCTCAAGAAAAAGGAAAAGAACAAGGAAATAACCGAAGATGTTCACAAGAAAATGGCCGACGATATACAGAAGTTGACCGATGAGTTTATTAAAAAGGTAGATACATCTTTGGCGCTGAAAGAAAAAGAAATAATGAAAGTGTAGTATGAATCAACGTGACCAACGTGACGCCAGCTTGAAGCTGGACACATTTTCTGTACCTTCTGAATTGTATGCGAGCGCCATCCCAAAAGCTGAAGCTGCTTCAGCGAGAGAAAACGCCTGTCCGGCTTGGACTGCCAGTGGTGCAACCACGCAGACGCTGAAGCACTTGGCGTTCATTCTCGATGGAAACCGTCGCTGGGCGAAGGCTCGAAATCTTCCATCGGTATTTGGTCATCGAAAGGGCTACGAAATAGCCAAAGAATTAATTTCATCCATCTCGAAATACGGCATAAAATATGTAACGTATTTTGTGTTTTCCAACGAAAATTGGAATAGATCGGCGGAAGAGGTCGCATTTCTAATGGATCTTTTTCGGGAGCTGTTCAGCATGTCGAGTGCGTTTTTCAGCAAGAACAATGCTCGTATGGTGGCCATTGGCAATCTCGAGAATCTTCCGGAAGATATTCGCCAAGGCATAGCTGCTCTGGAGGAAGAGACCAGGAACAACGATGGTATTACGGTAACGTTTGCTGTTAGCTATTCGGGGCGTGATGAAATCCTGCGAGCCGCCAAGAAAATCGCAAAAGATGCCGAATTAAAAAAAATAAATGTTGATGAATTAACGGAAGATGATTTTTCCAATTACCTGGATACCAAGGGAATTCCATATCCGGATGCGATGATTAGAACGAGCGAAAAGCGCATAAGCAATTTTCTCATCTGGCAGTGTGCGTACTCGGAAATATTTTTCGTCGATAAATTGTGGCCGGACTTTAGCGAGGACGATCTGAGAGACGTGATTGATGAATTCTCCAAGAGGAAAAGACGGTATGGCAGGTGATGTGGAGTCGATGAAAAAAGAAGCAAAACCTCCAGCGAGCAGTGGGAGAGTTGAACTTGTGTCTCGTCTTTTGTCATCGCTTTTGTTTGTGCCCGTTATTGTTCTTATGTGCCTTGTGAAAGACGAATACATCAGTATTTTCTGCTTATTTAGCTTTGCCACCTATGCGGCCATTCTGAAGGAGATATGTGCTCGATCGATAAATGGAAAGTACCTCCTGAGAAGCGTCGCTGCAGTTGTATGCTTTATGGGAATTTTTGCGTTTGTATATTGTCGCAAGGTTTTGGGTGTGTCCGGATGTATCTTTCTCATAAGTGTGTCCAGCTTTACTGATATAGGCGCCTATTGTTTTGGAAAAGTCATTGGTGGCCCTAAATTATGTCCCAGAATTAGTCCTAAAAAAACATGGGCTGGATTTTTGGGAGGAATAATCATGGCAAACATGGCATGTTATTCCCTTGACGGATTGTTTTTTTCCGTATCTAATACCAACGCTGCGTTTAGTTGCATATATAATTTGGCTACTATCCAGTATGTGATAATTTTTTCGATATTCGGTGATTTGTTGGAATCGTTTTTTAAGAGAAAAATATCCGTCAAAGATATGGGAAACATATTTCCGGGACATGGAGGTGTTCTCGATAGACTTGATAGCTTGATAGTTGCGTCAATTGCTCTGGCTCTAATGGTGATTTTATTTTAGGATTTTTTTATGGATTGGTTTTATTATCTAATTTCCTTTTTCGTGATAATAAACACGATAGTGTTTGTGCATGAATTCGGACATTATCTGGCGGCACGAAGTGTTGGCGTAAAGATAACCACTTTTTCACTTGGTATGGGACCGGAGTTATTCGGATTTAACGATAAAAGCGGTACCAGATGGCGTTTCTCCCTGCTGCCCATTGGTGGATACGTAATGATGCTCGGAGATGGAGATGCTTCATCCACAACAGAGGATGAAGAATCCATAAAGGATCTGACCGAAGAAGAAAAGCAGCATTCGATAATATATAAAAACAATTGGGAAAAAATGCGGGTTGCCTTTGCAGGTCCGTTCGCCAACTACATATATGCATTTGTGGTATTGTTCTTCATAGGCATTTCCTGCGGTGTTCCCAAATCTCTGCCAATTATCGGCGAAGTAATGAAGGGCTCCGCTGCCGAAGCGGCCGGATTCGTTGCCGGAGATAAAATACTCGCAATAGATGGGAAGCAAGTAGAAAAATTCCGCGATGTTCTCATAAATATATCCTGCAGTGACAAAGAAAAGCTTTCGTTCGAAGTGGAACGCAATGGAAAGCCGCAAATCATAGCTGTAACTCCACAGGTAACGGAGAAAAAAAAGCTTTTTGGAGGAGTTAAGAAAACTAGGCTTATCGGCATAAAACCCGGAGATCCTATTTTTGAAAGGGCATCGATTATTGATTCGTTCACTGGCGCCATTGGTACATGCGTTTCAACTACCCAAGAAATGTGTTACATGTTTTCTACTTTATTTGCAGGGAAAAAGTCCCTGGACGATTTTGGTGGCATTGTTCACATGGCGTCTGTGGCCGGAGATCTATCCAAAAGTGGTAACTTTCTGCTGTTAATTCTTTTTACCGTAACATTGTCGTTGAATTTAGGATTTATTAATCTGTTCCCATTGCCGGTTTTGGATGGTGGAAGGATAGTTCTCTGTTTTATAGAACAGGTCATAAAACGTAAATTGAATGAAAAGTTTCAGGAATATATAATGATTGCATGTGCACTCTTGCTAATTTTGCTCATGTTAGCTACAACAATAAATGATATATTGCGTTTAGAATCTGTTAATAAGTTTGTTTGTAGAATATTGGAGTAGTTCTGGTAATGAAAAAAGTCCTAACCTTAGCCTGTTGCTTGCTTTTTGATTACACGTATGCCTATGAAGTCGATGAAATCGTTTTCGAGGGATTGGACAGAGTAGAAGAAGCCGCTCTGGACGATTGTCTCACCATAAAGCCCCACAAAAGTTTCGATGATAATGACATCGATACGACCATAAAGGCTTTATTTAAAAAAGGGTTCTTCTCGGATGTGAAGTTTATAAATAAAGATAGGAAACTCATCATCAAATGCGTGGAAAAACCAATAGTTGATAGAGTGGCTTTTGAAGGTAATGAATCGGCTACCGATGATGTGCTGAAAAATGTCATAGGTGCTCGTCTTGGAGAAGGTCGTCTATTCAGCTTGTATGTCATAAAGGACATTCTAGCTGACTTTCAGGCGGTCTATAGGGCGCTGGGATTCTATTCGGCAATTGTCGTTCCGAAATTAATAAAGCGACCTGGAAATAAAGTGGACGTCGTGTTCGAAATAAAAGAAGGCTCAAAAACCACCGTGAAGAAGATCCTCTTTGTCGGCAACAAGAGCTTCAGCGATGATGAGCTGAAGGACGTAATGGCCACGAAAGAAGAGAAGCTCTGGAGATTCTGGGATTATGACAGTCACGTTTTTCGAGAAGATAAAATCGAAGTTGATGTAGAGGCGATTACTGCGTTCTATAAAAATCGTGGATATCCGTTTTTCGTAGTTACGTCGTCTTCGGCCGAAATGGATTTCGATAAAAAATCCCATCGCTGCACATTTACAATGGAGGAAGGAGATCAGTACAAGATCTCGGACGTGACTCTCGTGTCGGATGTGGCAAAAGTCAAAGCAGATGAATTTAAAGAGTTCTTGATCATAGAAAAAGATGTCGTATATAACGAGGGCAAGATCAATGGCAATCGAGATATCCTGCGCAGGAAAGTCGCTCTGAAGGATAATCCGTTCATCGATGTTGTGGTGAAAGTCGATTTCGATAAGGAAAAGAAATTGGCCTCTGTTAAATACAGTATTATAGAAAGACCAAAGGCCTTCGTAGAAAGAATCGATATAGTTGGGAATACAAAGACTCTCGACAGAGTCATTCGTCGCGAATTCACTGTCCATGAAGGAGATGCGCTGAACATCTACAAAGTTCAGCAAACCATAGAGAGACTTAAGTCAAAGGGATACTTTGATGATGTGGAAATATCGGAAGCGGAAGGATCAGCACCTGATAAAAAGATCCTGACAGTGTCCGTAAAAGAAAAGGAAAGCACCGCTCAGATTAAGTTCGGATTAAATGTCAGTGACTCCGATGGATTCGGAGGATTCATTGGCTTCGTCGAACATAACCTTTTTGGTACGGGACGAGTTCTTTCGGCGGATGTCTCGTGGATGCAAAGATATTACGGCGGAAAAGTCGATTTGTATGATCCGAGATTCATGGATCAGAATTTCGGAGCCGGCGTAACTCTTGGCGGAAATTTCAGCAAACGAAAGGATGTGGATCACAGTGTCACCAAGAGCTTGTATATTTCTCCGTACATTAGATATGGGATAACGGAAGATCTGTTCCACACAATCAGATATAGGCTCTCCACAAATAGGAGAGACAGCTTAGGACGTAACAAAAAGGCAATAGATGATGAAGGATATTATGTAGATGAAAAGGGAAATCGCAGAAAAGGCCAAGACGGCAAAGATATAAAGTATCAGAAGCCTCTGTCAGACGACGAAAACGGAAGATATGTCTCCGGAGAACTATCATCAACTCTTTCGTATGAAAAGTCGCTTAACACACCTGATCCTAGAGATAGCTATGAGTTGACGATGACAAACGCCTACTCCGGAGTAATTGGTAATGTCGGCTACTTCAAAAACGAGCTTGGAGCTACCCTCAATAAGGGACTGACCGAAAAAGTTATGTTCATTGTTGAGGCAAATGTTGGACACATAAAGGAAATAAAGAACACGCGCAGTCAAAACCGCTTTTCGCTTGGTGGAGATGGCGTAAGTATGCGCGGATTCGATAGCGGTGGTGTCGGGCCTCGTGAACGCCGCTCAGATTCCGCTGATGATAACGATAGTCTCGGTGGAACAAAATACTGGACCGTAAGTCTCATGGCTAAGGCTCCTTTGTCCACTAAAGAGATGGGCATAAACGGCGTACTGTTCCTTGATTTTGGTAGTGCGTGGGGCTATAAGCATAAGAAAAAGGAGCCAACAGATAATAGGCAAGTGGATGATTCAGCTGGTGTGAGAATTTCTGCCGGCGTTGCCATTGAATGGGCTCAGTCTCCTTTGGGAGTTCCTCTGTCGTTTGTCTTTGGTTTCCCTATTAAGAAAAAGGGATTCGATAGGAAGCAGACGTTTACACTAACAGGAGTTATGTAGGTGGTTGCCCCAGTGGTTGCACCACAGGCGTTTTCTGCTTCGCTGTCTGCTGAACGGTATGCGGTCCGAGCCGGACAGGCGTTTTCTGTTGAAAGGTATGCGAGATGTGCTTGCGATGACGAGAAACGAAAGAACAAGCGACTTTGCTATAAAAGCTATCTTTTGGCGTTAATGGCCATTCTATCTTTTTCAGGCGGTTGCTTTGCGAAAACAAAGACTACTACCAAGCCAGAAAAGCCAGTAGTCTGCGATAGCGCTTGCGTTCAGAAGTCGTTTGCCATTGTTAATCTCAGGAAGGTTGCGTCCAGCTGTAGCGCCGGAAAAGATATAGAAAAGCAAATGACAGAAATCAATGACCAATCCAAGAATGGGCATCTGGAGCTGGAAGACAAAATAAAATCCATGGAGAAGAACAAAACGTCCGATTTTGACAACAGAAAAATAGAAGAAATGCAGCTCATTCTATATGATATGGTGCGCACCAAAAAACAGCAGATTAGTGATGCATATAGGAATGCTATCTCTGAATTAGAAAATGTGATAAAAAGGACTATAGAATCCATTGCGGTTCGTGATGACATCGGCTTCGTAATAGAATCTGAAGCGATTTTGTATGCGTGTAAAGATTGCAGAGACGTCACAGAAGACGTTATCAAAGAAGTGGATAACACGTGCGCAACCATAAAGGTTGAAATGAAAGAATAGGTGATTTTCATGATAGATCAAAGTTTTTTTGGAGATTCAAAAAAGGTGACTCTATCTGAATTAACAACCATCTGTGGATTTACAAAAGTTGGAGATGGTGATTTTCAGATATCTGGAATTGCGACGCTAGGTTGTGCCGGCGCCAACGAATTGTCTTTCTTCGCCAATAAGAAATACATAAATGACCTGAGGAGCACCAAAGCCGGAGCGGTAATAGTGGCTGAGGCTAATCTCGCAGATCTTCCGGAGAATGTTGTAGGATTGGTGTGTGCCAATGTCATGATGGGATATGCGAAAGCTCTGGATGTCTTGTATCCGGCGGAGGGACATTTGCATCATATTTGCGCAACCGCTAGGATTCACGATACCGCAAAAATAGGAGCAGATTGCTACATTGGAGACTACGCATTCATTGGAGAAAATGTAGAAATAGGAGACAACGTCTTCATTGGCAGAAATACCGTAATTGAAAACGACTGCAAAATCGGATTCGGCAGCTGCATTCGAAACAACGTGGTCATTTCCCATAGCGTAATCGGTAAAGGCGTCAAAATTAACTCCGGCGCCGTAATCGGTGAATCTGGATTTGGTATTTTACCGACCGGCGGCAGCATGGTGTACGTAAAACAAATCGGTCGTGTTATTGTTGGGGATCGAGTGAGAATCGGCGCAAACACAACCATCGACAGAGGCAGCATCGACGACACCGTTATCGGCAACGATACCATCATCGATAATCTCGTTCAGCTGGGGCACAATGTCCAAATCGGCGAAAGATCCATATTGGTTGCCCAAGTCGGAATTGCTGGCAGCGCAAAAATCGGAAACGATGTGGTGCTGGCGGGACAGGTGGGCGTATTGGGGCATATTGAAATCGGAGACGGCGCCATTGCAGCCGCCAAAAGTGGCATTGCCTCTAGCATTGAGCCTGGAAAAGTCGTTGGCGGAATACCGGCGCTGGATGCGGGGATATGGAAAAGACAGGTGGCATTTCTGAAAACGTCTGTCACCAGAAAAAAACAGTCGCAGTAATTATAATTGGGAGGAAAAAGAATGTGTTCGGAAGATTCCGTGAATCTTAGTCTCGATATAAACGAAATAAAAAAATGTTTGCCACACAGATATCCAATGCTAATGATAGATCGCCTGGAGCAATTGCGTCCGGGAGTCGGAGCAGTTGGCATAAAGAACGTATCCGTGAACGAGCCGTTTTTTCAGGGGCACTTTCCCGATAGACCCATAATGCCCGGCGTTCTAATCGTTGAGGCCATGGGACAAACGGCTGGCGTAGTCGTTGCCAAAAGCATGAATCTGTCCGAAAACGGATTGGTGTATTTCATGTCGATGGATAACGTGAAATTCAGAAAACTAGTCGAGCCCGGAGATCTTCTGCGACTAGTCGTTACCAAAGAAAGAAGTCGCGGCAATGTTTGGCGCTTCAGGGGAGAGGCCTTTGTCAATGACGCGCTAGTGGCGGAAGCAACATTTACGGCAATGATCGTTATTCCGGAAGAAAAATGAGTTATTATGCTACATATAGGAGGTAGGAGGTATTTTGATACATAGGACGGCCATCGTTTCTCGGAACGCAAAAATCGGAGAAAACGTAAAAATTGGCCCATATTCTGTGATAGGAGAAGACGTCGAGCTCAAAGACAACGTCGAGGTTATGTCACATGTCTGCATAGAAGGTTTTACCACGGTGGGGGAGGGGACAAAAATATTTCCGTTCGCCGCCATTGGTTACAGGCCTCAGGATTTGAAATTCAGGGGCGAAATGTCCCTCCTGATCATTGGAAAAAACAACACCATTCGTGAATACGTCACAATGCATCCGGGAACAGAAGGCGGTCGCATGGAAACAGTCGTTGGAGATGGAAGCTTATTCATGGTGGGAGTGCACATCGCCCACGACTGCATCATCGGAAATAACATCGTGATGGGAAATAACGTCACTCTCGGAGGACACGTCACAGTTGAAGACAACGTCATAATAGGCGGACTTTCTGCACTGCATCAGTTTGTGAGAGTCGGCTGCGGCGCCATAATCGGCGGAATGTCCGGCGTGGAAAAAGACGTAATCCCATATGGATCCGTAAAAGGAGAGCGCGCATGCCTGTCTGGCGTAAATCTCATTGGTCTGCGAAGGGCGAATGTTTGCAATAGTGAAATACATGCCGTACAAAAAGCCTGCGATATCATTTTCTCAAGCGATAATACATTATTGGATAATCTAGAATCTGCGGAAAATGCGTTTCCTAACGAAGCCTGCGTGAAGGAAATAATAAAGTTCATGAGACAGAAATCCGACAGATCGTTTTGTAAGCCCCAACGTGACGTTGGATCCTGATAATGCTATCGCCCCAAACTGATAGGTATGCGAGATGTGCTTGCAATGACGGTAGTTTTAAAGTTTCTCGTCATCCAGAGGAGCGCGTAGCGCGACGTAGGGATCCAGTGATTGCACCACGTGCGCCATCAGTTGAGTGCTGTACTTGCAATACATGTATGACTTGCGATGACGTTGGTTCCATTAAATGTCAAACATGTGTGCTGCAAGCGCCTGGATCCCTACGTAACTACGATTCTCTGGATGACGAAAAACACAATCATTACCGAGGTCGGTATCCATATGAACAAAATCCATAATCCTAAAGAACTGAAAATAGGAATAATCTGTGGCAATAGTAACTACCCGCTTCTGGTGGCTCGGGCTTGCATGGAGAAACACATCAGGTTCTGTCTGTTGTTTCTGAAAGATTGTGTAGATTTAAACGGATTCGATGAATTGCATGTGCCTTCTTTAGAGGTAAATCTCGGAGAAATATCAAAAGCACTGAACTTTTTTCATGAGAACGAAGTTACAGAAGTTGTTTTTGCTGGCGGAGTAAAACGACCGAATTTCAATAAGTTATCGCTGGATAAAAAAGGCGCGTCCTGGATGTTAAAGTTGGGAAAGGCCGTTTTTTCCGGAGATGACGCTCTGTTGAGGAAATTATCAAGCCTATTGGAAGAAGAGGGATTCAAGATATTGGCCGGAACGGATCTATTGGACGATGTTTTTGTAAAAAACGGAGTTTTCAGCCGATACCATCCGAGCGAATCAGATCATGAGGACATAAAAAAAGGTTTTGAGGTTGCAAAAGCTATTGGAAAAATGGACATTGGCCAGTCGGTGGTTGTGTGTGACGGCATAATTCTCGGAGTCGAATGCGTCGAGGGAACAGATGCGCTCATCGATCGCTGCGCACAGCTGCGGAAATCAGATCATGGCGGAATTCTCGTGAAAGTTTCTAAGCCACAGCAAGATTATCGGCTTGATTTGCCCACTATTGGGATCGATACTATTAATCGATTGAATAAAAACGGTTTTTGTGGAGTTGCGGTGGAGGCAGGAAAATGTATTGTGATCAACAAAAAAGCGGTAATAGAGCAAGTCGATGATTTTTCTATGTTTTTTTGTGGATACGGTTTTGATTTTACAAGGTCATCTTAGAATCGTGCTCTTTCATATTCGCTTCTTCAAAAACACCTTATAAGTACAATAGATGTGTTACAAAAATAACACACAAGCATTCATTGTAGCTTATTAGTATTGCAAATTCTACTTTATTATGCGACAATATCATGGATAGAATCGGAGTATAGCTCAGTCTGGTAGAGTACAGCCTTCGGGAGGCTGGGGTCGGAGGTTCGAATCCTCTTGCTCCGACCATTGCTTGTGATGGTCATTCGTTACTTTTTGAATTGAAGGATTAGAGTCGTGTTGAATAAAAAAGGATTGCTGTGTGCAATTGTTATTGGTGGTGGATTTGTAGTACTGCTGTGCTACAAGCTTTATAACAAAAAGGATGTCGTAAACGTGGAAAAAGCTCCTCCGGTTACGGTGGCAAAAGCTGTTATGGGGCCAGTCACGCGATACATAAATGCCATAGGAACACTGCGTCCATATGACATGGTGGTGATCAAGCCAGAAGTCAACGCAGTCATTTCCAAAATTCATTTTTCCGAAGGAACCATTGTGGAAAAGGGCGATCTGCTGGTTGAATTGGATGATGCAGCTGCTAGAGCGGAGTTAATGGAAGCAGAAGCGGCGTATCGTAAGGCTAGAAGTGAATTTGATCCAATAGAGAAGCTTGCCGATAAAGGTGTAGCTGCAAGAAAGGAAAAAAATACAAGAAAAGCTGACGTGGATAATGCTGAAGCACGAGTAATGTTATGCAAAAACAAACTAAGCAAGCATAAAATATATGCTCCGTTTGGCGGCCTTGTCGGACTGCGGGAAATAAGCGAAGGGCAGTATGTAACTCAAAATAGCAATGATACTTTTGTGAAAATAGTTGATTGTCATCCAATGAAGGTTGATTTCAAAATTTCCGAAGCGGATATTGGCAGTATATATGTCGATCAGGAAGCCAAAATTCTCGTGGGTGGAGATCAGACGCAGGAATATGCCGCGAAAATAATCGCCATTGATCCTGAGTGCGATAAGGTTTCACACACATTTGATGTTAGAGCTCTGATAGACATTCCGGAAGACGTAGCTCTGGCATCTCCAACGCTAAAACCAGGACGTTTTGTGAGCGTAAAAATAGCTCCGGACGGCAATGAAAATGGGATTATTATTCCAGAAAGTGCAATCGAGAAGTCCGGAGATGATGATTACGTCTTTAGGGTCATGGAAGGTATTGCGACTAGAACTCCTGTCACAGTCGGAATGAGAAAAGATGGCATGGTGGAAATCATCACCGGCATAAACGTTGATGACGAGATAGTGACCAGCGGGAGCAACATCCTCGAGGGAAGGCCTGTATCCATACAGGATGGCACAACGGATACAATAGCCGATGAGCTAAGGCAGCATAAAGAGCAAGAAGATAACAATAGAAAAGAAAGCGAGAAAGCTTCTGGGCAAACTGAAGACAAGAAATCAGAAAGCGAGAGCGTTACTGAGCCACAGCCGGCAGCTCCAGAACCGCAACCAGCAGCTCCACCGCAACCGCCATTAGCTTCGGAGCCACAGCCAGCAGCTCCACCGCAACCGCCCTTAGCTTCGGAGCCACAGCCAGCAGCTCCAGAACCGCAGCCGTAAGTAAGAAGTCAAGCGTGAGTATATAGTAAGTAACTTTTGTGTAAGCGAGTAAATTGATATGGAAATAACAGAGTTTTGCATCAGAAGGCCGGTATTTTCAACCGTTCTAACTTTGATGATCGTGGTTTTGGGAATAGTGTGCCAAACAAGACTTCCGGTCAGAAAAGATCCGAAAGTGGAAAGGTCTGTAATTACCATTGAATCTGAATTTAATGGCGCCAGTCCTAAGGTTGTGGAAGCACAGGTCACCGCCATTCTCGAGGAGCAGTTGGCGTCAATACCAGGCGCGACACTCATCACGTCCAGCAGCAGCAACGACAAGAGCGAAATAAGAATGGAGTTTTCTTCGGAGAGAAACTCAGACGGAGCCGCTTCAGACGTCAGAGATAGAATATCTCTTGCCCATGGACATTTGCCGCGCGGTAATCCGGAACCTATTATCAGAAGAGATAGCTCGGAGTCGTCTTCTGGAATTGTCATAGGATTCACCAGCACTCGGCATTCCATAGATGATTTAAGAGACTTTGTCGAAAAATACGTCAAGTCAAGATTCGATTGCTTGCCTGGTGTGGGCACTGTCCATTTGAGTGGTGGTAGTAAAAAATTCATGAGGGTCTTTTTGGATCCACAGAGACTAGCCGCCTACGGGTACTCTCCGTTTGATGTGGTGGATACGTTGCAAAAGCAACATGTGCAGGCGGCTGGTGGACGTCTCATAAGCAAGGACAGAGAGTTCATGCTTGTTCTCAACGGAGAATTGACAAAACCGGAGGAATTTGATGAGATCGTGCTGCCTTCCAATGGTAAAAATAAGGTCGTTCGCATAAAAGATGTGGGAAAAACCAAGCTTGTGCCAGACGATATTCGTGAAGGTAGCTGGTTCAATGGAAAGGAATGCGTTGTTCTTTCGATCACAAAGCAATCGACAGCAAACCCAATAGATTTAAGTGTCGAAGTTAATAAGATAATGCCTTCCATAAGGGAATTTATTCCTTCTGGAAGTAAGGCAGTTGTTGTTATGGATGAAGCAAAAGACATAAATGCATCTATGAATAACGTCTACAGAGCGATTTTTGAATCGACGTTCCTGGTTATTCTGGTGGTGTTTTTATTCCTGTGGTCCTTCAGGGCGACTCTTATTCCAATTGTTACCATACCGGTTTCTCTGCTGGGAACATTTTCTCTTCTGCATCTATTTGACTTTTCCATAAACACATTCACGATGCTAGCCATGGTTTTGGCGGTTGGTTTGGTGGTGGACGATGCCATCGTTGTGCTGGAAAATGTGCATAGACATCTTGAGAAAGGACTGTCGAAATTAAGAGCGGCCATTGTCGGTTCCAAAGAAATATGCTTCTCAGTCATTGCAATGACATTAACCTTAGCGGCTGCATATGTGCCAATAGCGTTAACTCCTGGAGAACTCGGAAAATCCTTTAGAGAATTTGCTCTGACTTTGTCTGGTGCTGTGTTAATCTCTGGATTCGTCGCCATTACGCTTTCTCCAATGATGTGTTCGAAGCTCCTAAGCGTAGATCGCAAGAAAAAAGCCGTGGGATTTTGGGCAGAAGCTTCCAACTATCAGGAAAAAGTACTAAAAAAAATAGATGACGCATATCTCTCTGCCATTAACATTGCATTGGCAAAAAAAATCTGGGTTTTGGGCATAGGATGCATCATTTCTGTTGTTGGTCTGTTGGTCGGAAACTTCCTGCCGTCTGAAAGTAAGCCTGCTGAAGATACGGGATATGTTCATTTTCGTGGCAATGGTCCCGTTGGAGCTTCGTATGAATTCATGAAGAGAAATGCTGATCGTGTCGATGCGATACTGGCAAAGAAGACTCCATTTTTAGAAAACAGATGGGTAAAGGCCGATACTAAAGAAATAGACGGATTCGTTCAGTTGGCCGATTGGGAAAAGCGAAATATGTCTTCCAAAGCGGTGGCTGAAGTTATTGATCCGTTTCTTCGAAATGTTTCCGGAGTCCCTTGTAGCGCCAATGCCGGATATGGAGATTCAGACAAAGAAATGGTTACATTTGCTCTGCTAACCAATCAACCATATGAATATTTGGCCGAGCATGGACACAAATTCATGTGGGTTTTCCAGGAAAAGTGCAAAGGAATAAAGCCTCCGCTGAGATCAACTTTAGTGCTGCCTCAGCAGGAATATGTCATTGATATAAATAGAGATAAGGCAGCGTCTCTTGGCGTTGATGTTCATGACATAGTTACTACAATTGGTTATTTCGTCAAGGGGCAAAAAGCCGGAAACGTTCATCGCGAAGCTAGAAATGACGAGTTGTTCGTTCAGTTGGAAGGCAATCTTCGGAAAAGTCCGGAAGATCTATCGAGAATGTTGGTGAAATCCAGATTATCCTCCAAGAGCGACGAAATAAAGATGGTCCCGGTGTCAGATATGATATCCATCCGCGAGCGACAGTCTCCCATGAGCTTAAATCACTACAATAAGATGTTGTCGGTTCAGGTTTATGCGGATATAGATAAGGGATATACCCTAGGAAGCGCCATACAGAATATTGAGGAATTCAAAGTCAACCATCTGCCGGAAACCATACAATTGACGTTTTCTGGAGAGACAAAGAAATTCCTGGAAGAAAATCAGCAGATTGTTCTTGTGTTTGCGCTTGCTTTGATATTTGTGTTTCTTGTTTTGGCCGCTCAATTCGAGAGCTTCCTGGATCCGTTCATCATCATGCTCAGTGTTCCGTTCTCCATTACGGGAGCGCTGGTGACGTTGTATTTTGTTCCGGATTGTACCCTGAATATTTATTCCAAAGTTGGACTTGTGACGCTCATAGGACTCATAACTAAACACGGGATATTGATTGTGGATTTCGCCAATACCATACTTGAGGAAGGAGCTTCTGCCATGGAGGCCGTTAAAAAAGCAGCGCATCTGCGGCTGCGTCCGATTCTCATGACGACTTTCGCGATGGTCATTGGTAGCATACCGCTGGCGTTGGCGTCTGGAGCCGGAGCTGCGTCCAGAAGGCAAATCGGATGGTCAATAGTCGGTGGAATGTCGTTTGGAACTCTGTTTACATTGTTCATAGTGCCGATTGTGTATGTTCTTTTGGCAAGGTTTAAACAGAAGAACCAACGTGATCCAACGTGACCAACGTGACGTTGGATCCTTACCATCATCCTCGTCTTTTCATTCAAAATAAGATGTGCTAAGCTGTTGATGTATTTAACAAAATGAGGAGCTATGCATCTTAGAAAAACTGGAAACGCGTCGGTTTTGTCAAAGCGTATTGAAAGCAATCTGAAACAAAATGTTCTAAACCTTACCACCCGTCTTTGTTTTTTCACGTGATCCATGGCACATGAGCCCACAACTCGTGAAAGAAAGTAGACGAGACGATCATAGAGAAGATGATTGCCAAGCCTTTTGTCAGAAATGACCTTTTGGATCTGTTTTGTTTTTTCTCTGTATACATTTCCTTTGCTTCTTCAGCCAGCCCCACAGAGGCCAGTAAAGCGCAATGGCAAGAATAAGCAACAATTTTTCTAATCTTTCAACATCTCTCAAATGTGTTTCCGTCACTGAAAATCTACGACTTTTTAGATCAGCAAACTAATATGCACCCCGTTTTTTAGACCAGCACCCGAGAGCGGAAGAAAATGGTTATAATTGAGTATTAAGAAAAGGATAATAAAATATGAGCAAACAATATAGCGCGCAATTTAAATCAGAGGTTGCATTGGTAGCGATAAAAGAGGAGATGACGACAGCGGAAATGTCGAAGAAGTATGGAGTGTCGCCGAGCGTAATAAATCGCTGGCGTCGAGAAGCTACGGAGTCGCTGAGCAAATGTTTTGCGAAAGCAGATAGTTTTTTGCTGGAAAAAGAGAGTGCAGAGGAGAAAATTGCGATGTTAGAGAGGAAGGTTGGTCAGCTGACTCTAGACAACGATTTTCTAAAAAAAAACTACTCGAAGTATTGCCTGATAGGAGAGAGGAAATGATTGATAAATCAGAGGAAAACATAAGTATAAGACGTCAATGCGAACTGCTCTCGGTGTGTCGATCGAAGTTGTTTTATGTGCCACTAGAGTCAGCGATAAACAAGGAAATCTTGAGTAAAATCAATGAGATATGGATTGAATCGCCATTTTATGGCTATAGGAAGGTGACTCATGAACTACGTCGCAGAGGCTACAATGTTAATCATAAGAAAATTCAAAGACTTATGAGCGAAAATGGTATTTTTGCACTAACACCGAAGAGACGCATGAATACGTCGAAGGCGTCCAATGAGCAGAAGTATCCGTTTCTGCTAAAAGACGTGGTAATTCAACGGGTTAACCAAGTTTGGTCGACGGATATTTCCTACATAAAGATGCCGTGCGGATTTTTGTATTTGGCGGCGATAGTCGACGTCTATAGTCGCATGATTGTAGGCTGGAGCCTCTCAACCACAATGGATACAGAGCTTTGCCTGACAGCTCTCAGGAGCGCCATTGAGAAATATGGAACTCCCGAAATCGTCAACTCCGATCAGGGAGCTCAATTTACTTCTGAGGCGTGGATAGCAGCTCTAAAGGCCTCAAATATCACCATTAGTATGGACGGAAAAGGACGCTGGGTCGATAATGTCTATGTCGAGAGAGTGTGGCGCACAATTAAGCAGGAAAACGTATTTTTGATGGATTTTCAAACAGTTAAGGAGGCTAAGGAGGAAATCGGGAAATTTATAGATTTTTATAATTTTAAAAGATTACATCAAAATTTGGATTACAAAACCCCAAATGATGTGTATAATGGTGGTTGTAGAGTCGGTGGCTTTGTTTATGCAGAACTTACTGAACTCGGAGCTCTAAAACTCCCGCCAGTGGTCTAAAAAATGGGGAGCATATTATTATTCCGGATACATACGACATAAAAACGCATCAGAAACTTTTGGGATTGCTGAATTTTTTCACAACGCTGGCCATGGCAGCAGGGCCTTTTAATTCTCTGCGACCAATTTTATAGCCCTCCTATGGAACCGAGCACCATTAAACATCATATCCGGAACAGAAGTGTTCAATTTACAGGCTAATCCGATGATCAGATTCCGCAAAGCA
>BNWE01000017.1 GCA_025998595.1 Alphaproteobacteria bacterium
AGATGATAGTCATTGCATCAGCTCTTTGGAACTTGCATCTAGCCTGTTCAAAATAATAGACAAACTGGAAGCCTACCTCACTCTTTAACATAATCTTTAAATTAGCTCCTATTCGTGAACATGGTTAATGCTGAAAAGGAAAACGCATGTGCTGCCTCTGGTTAGGATGAGAGGAGGCTGCAAAAAAACTGCCTCAGCATGTGGGGCTTTTATCATTTTTTCAACTTAGAATACAATTCATGAGCTGCCTCGTTATACGATCCAGTATTCTCAATTTCCTCAAGTTGCTCAAGGGTAAAATCCCAATCCCAGAACGTTCCCTGTATCACATCACATTGTTCTTCTGTAATAAGATGAGCGAAAGATAATCCGCTAACTTCGCGAAAAAAAGCCATTTTACCGTCGAACAACTCTATTTCCTTGAGTCGCTCAGGAGTAAGGCGCCGTTCTCTGCATTTCTCTATTTCTTCAAATTGCTCTGGTGTAAGATGCAACCATCTTCTTATACAACCAAAACCATTATCTCTCGCTTCTCTTATTGCACGACATATTGCTTCGTTTTGCTTAGCGGAAAATTTATTTTTATTAAAAAAGCAAATTGCGAGTATGTCAGGAAGAGCACATTTCTCAAAATATACTATAGGTATACTTTGCAATTGCTCTTTGGAAAAGATATTTATCAAGCCTCGCCGGATAGCAGAACTGAATAGCAAAACAAACACAGGCTGTGGAAGTTTTCGATATTGAGCAGCTGTTATTGTCTCACTGCCTATATAGACTATCACACTAACATATCTAGGAATATCTCTTGCGACCTCATCTTCATGAAGATAGCTTACAACATCTGTCACCTCTTTAAATTTATAAAGATGACTTACAATGTCATCATAAACTCTCCAAAGATAGACGGATCGGTCAAATGGAGAAAGTTCCACAAAACCCGGGCTGTTACAAATATCAAGACATTCTGCAAACGTCATTTCTTCAATCGACCGACCATTCTGATCAGAACGCTTTACCTCACGTGCATCATATAATTTTTGGCTACCTTGATTTTTTCCAATGAACACTCTCTTCAAGAGGCAACTGTCGTGATGTTGTTGGCCACTTTGAATGAGCTGCTCAATTCCTTTTTCAAACTCTCTATTAAAATCCCAAACTCTACGTTTTAAAGAATCGCTCTGTCGAATCCATTTGAAATACGGATGATCTTTCCATTGAAAATGCTCGTCACACATACCAAATATAGCCTTAGTTTTTGCATCTTCGTCCGTCATGTTTTTTAACAACAAAAAGATAAGATCTCGCATTATTCCACTAAACCCATTTGGGACGTTATATTTTTGATCTACTGTTATTGCAGAAACGGGATTTTTTTGCTCAGTTGTCGATTCCTCTACCATTGCATTCGACGATCCAATTGCGAACACACTCGCACACAGCACAGTCATAGTGATTTTTTTCATAACCTCTCCATTTTTTGTAAAACCCATTGCTAATATGTATACCACACGCAGCGATCAAATCAAGTGTTTTTTGTGGGCTTAATTTGTAAATTTCCAACAATAGAAGAATCATGTTCGGCCTAACAGCAGGATCCATAAAAGGCTAAATGTTTGCAACATGGGCGCTAATGGCTTCGCCTCCTTCTGCGGGGTATGCGAGCTCTATCTTCAATCTCTATTGGAGTTTGATTCCACACTTTACCACCCCCCTCAGCTTTTTATTTAAAATAAGATGTGCTAAGCTGTTGATGTATTTAACAAAATGAGGAGTTATGCATCTTAGAAAAACGGGAAACGCGTCGGTTTTGTCAAAGTGTATTGGAAGCAATCTAAAACAAAAGGTTCTAAACATTGATCCAAGACTTATTGTTGCAATCTCAGATTGCGTTGCGGCAAGTCTCACGACCAGGAGCGTAAATTCTTACGAATGGATCAATGTTCTTCCAATTTGACAAAAGACTTGGCAATCATCTTCTATATGATCGTCTCGTCTACTTTCTTTCACAAGTTGTGGGCTCATGTGCCATGGATCACGTGAAAAAACAAAGACGGGTGGTAAGCGTGCTAGGATATATTCACCGCTG
This sequence comes from Alphaproteobacteria bacterium, assembly GCA_025998595.1. The sequence continues at coordinate 2,090 of BNWE01000017.1, forward strand.
CGGCAAGGATCATTTATTGCTTTCGGTGACGCTTTGGGCTGCAAATATTGTTTCGCGAATTTGATTACTAAGTTCAGCTACATTTCCTGGCGAATGGGGAACGAATACCACATTTGATTTAGAACCTGCACCGATTTCTTTCAATGTATCAATATATTGAATTAATAAAACCATATCCATGACATGGCTAGCTTTAGCTCCAGGAATTTGCCGCACGAATCCTTCGACGGATTGTCCGAGGCCATCGATAATTGCCTGTCTTTGTCCGGCGATCCCTTTTCCATGAAGAATACTGGCCTCTGCTTCCGCTTCCGCATGCTTCACCCTCAAAATCTTTTCTGCTTCTCCCTTTTCGGTGGCGGCCACACGTAATCGCTGAGCGGTATTTATCTCATTCATGGCTGCTTTTACGTTTTGATCCGGATTGATATCGGTAACCAGCGCTTTTATGATGCCATAGCCGAATTCGGCCATTGGAGTTGCTAACTCTGACTCTACAGCATCAGCGATATCATCTTTCTTGGAGAAAACGTCGTCCAAAACCAACTTGGGAACTTGCGCTCGAACCAAATCAAATACGAAAGCTTCTATTTGGTATGTGGAATCGTTCAACATATAGCAGGCTTCGAAGACTTTTTCCGGAAGAACCTTGTATTGAACCGCTACGACGACGTTTACAAACACGTTGTCCAGAGTTTTCGTCTCTACTGATACATCCAACTGATGTATTCTAAAGGATAGTCTGCTTGCAATTGCATCGATAAATGGAATTCTCCACCGCAATCCAGGATCGGCAATCCGATGAAATTTACCCATTCTTTCAATAACTGCACAGGTTTGCTGTTGGACAGTAAATACGCCCAAAACAAAAAGCAACACAGCAAAAACAAAAAAAGCAAACACGATATTCACGATAACTACTCCACAAAATCCTTATTAATCTAATATAGTGAGACAGTTATAGCAAGAGACACATTTTGTAATCTTTTCCTATGTTGGATCTTTTTGTCGTCGGTGCTTGCAGTACACGCGTTTCATTATCACAGAATCCAACGTCACGTTGGCCTAAAAATCCTCCAACATAGTCGGTTTCGATCTAATTATATTGTGCTCTACCAAGGCAGTAATCGACTGCTGCATATACCACACCCTCTGCCCCAAAGAAGGTATTTCTTCTTATCTGCTGTATTCGTACCACCATTAAAAATGATTTTTACATATGGGCTTGAGAATTGATAGTCGCATACAAAAGTTAACACAAAGGCCTTTCCAACTAGATCTGACTTTTTAGGGAAGGTGCTTTCCGGTGTTATGTCATCGACGTTGGCCATGTGGCCGGCTCTTTCGATAAAACCTGAGCCGCCGCTTGTTAAATAAGTGTCTTTGTCGACGCTGTTAGGAGTATACCAGTAAATATCTTCTGCTCCATAGGGAGGAACGTTGCACATTGTCTCTAGATTTTCATATATGGAGAAGTGCCAGGTTATACTGTCGTGCGGTATGTATGCTGGTCTATGCTTATCAATGATGTCGTTAAATCTTTCCGCGCTTTTTTCTTCTATAAATACAAATGTCGCTTCTGCAGCAATTGACTCGATTGCCACTTTGGTCATATATACTTTTATCGTCTCCAGCATAAAAAACATAAGTATCAAAAAAACTGGAAGAGTTATCGCAGTTTCGGCAAGAGCTCCTCCCTCAGCCAGCGTCACGCGTGGCGGTGCAACCACAAAGGCAAATATTTTTTTGAGTAACTGATTCATTTTAGGTCACGTCATTATGAGCTTTCAATTATATTGTATTTTAAATTAGCTAATTAATTGTTTATTTCTCAATTTGATTTGAGCATCTTATACATCTTCAAGACGAGAAGTTGCACTCATTCAACAACTTAAGAGCTTTTTCGAAATTACCGCCATTAAAATAAGGAAAACAAATATTTTTTTAAAAAGGGGCTTGCAAATGTACTCCAATGCGCATATATATACTGCGTGATCTAGTTATATGGTAAAAAAATGGAGAAAAATATGAAAAAATTTTTGCTAATGGGGTTATTGGCAGCTTTGTCGCATGATGGTTGTGAGGCAAGCAATTTTATAAAAGAAGTATCTGGTACCATCGTGTTGCAGACTAAGGAGAGAACTTCTGCAGCAGCTCAGAAATTTGCTGATGCACAGAAAGCGGCTCTCGCAAAGAGAGCGGTGTCGAAGAGAATCGCTGCCGAGCGGAGAGCGCTTGCACAGAAAGAGCAGGAGTTAAGTCGTGAGGCTCGTGTCAACAGGATGTTTGACAGAAAACCTGTGAGTAGGTTGGCGGTAGAGATTTTTGTAGCTCAGTGTTTAGGAAAGCAAACTACAGATGTCAGTGAATTGTATGCCAGCGAATATAACATAGATAAGCGTCGGAATGGAGCGCCGCAGATTTTTCGAGTAACACTTGATGGCAAAAATTACATCGTAAGAACAGTTGATTCAATTGAGAGGCCATTTGACGACATATACAACCCACTGTTTTGTTATTTTAACGACGCAAAAGTGAGGCATATAAACAGTACTCAAAGAGAACTGGAAGCTAGGAAATTGGGCATTAGTTTGGCTGGTCCATTAAACTTCGCTGCGTACGATCTTAGCCGAAAGGAAATACGCTTGGCAAATCCGGATGAAGTTGGCAGTGCCGAAGTTCAGATGTGTTTAACGCAAGAAGTTAATGGGACTACTTTGAAAGATATATTTGACGAAGACGAAGCGAAAATTGGTCAAATTATAGAGGCGGTAGCTCGAGGTGGACAAATTGATGAAGGTATGAGGGGGGCTCTAAAAGCATCTTTTGATATTGGATACTTAGTTGGCGAAGCAGTCGCCAATCTCCATAAGATAGGATACTTTGGGAATGGAGAATCAACGACAGTTCACGGAGATACAACCGAAAGGAATGTGTATGTTGATATTGTTAATAGAATTGTAAAATTCATAGATTTGGATCGAATGGGTGGAGAAGATGAAATAATAGGCAGCAAACATTCTATTGATTTCGAGGTAAAATCATTGTTGATCACAAGGTATCCGCAAGAGTTTTCCAAATATTTGTTTTTAAAGCAATGCCTACCATCTGGTATTCCTTATGCGGTTGGTTTCTTAAATGGATACAAAAAAGCATTTCCAGCAATGATCCCTGAGTTTCGAGCTAAAACGGTGTTAGATGAACGAAATGAATACAGATCAACATTGGATTGTATGATATATAATATCTTTTACAGAAGCTTTGGTAGCGATGTACTTTTGGGTACGCAAAATATGGATGCGAGCACCAAAGATAACGATAGATGGATATTTGATAGGCTGGCAGTAGCAATGGAACTACATAGAGGAAATGTAAATGGAGAAAATGTGAATTTTGATACATTTGCAAAAGTTATGGGGATCATTGGAAAGTCAGTAGTACTTAAGAACGAAATGGCGGAAGCGAAGAACGCTGTAAAGACAGTACGAGAAGCAGCTAAGAAAACAGCTCGAGAAGCTGGGCTAAGTGAGTATCAAGTTTTCGAAGCGGCAAATAGAGCAGAAAGAGCAACAAAAGCGGTAAGAATAGCAAGAATAATAGCCGTTGATATTGCGGCCAAAAATTTTGACATGCGCAAAGAGTTAGAGGCGCTTATCTAAGGTCATTGCAGCCAGTGTGCCAGCTCGAAAGTCGGGTTGGCGCCGTTATCAACAAATTCTTAACAATTATATGCTTTATTTATAGATGGTAGTTGTTAATAGTTTGATGTACTTATGAAATCTATAGCCGTATTGATTCCGTGTTATAACGAAGAAAGTACCGTATCAGGAGTTGTGCATTCGTTCAGAGGACATCTTCCGAACGCGACCATCTACGTTTATGATAATTGCTCCAGCGATAGAACTGCTGAATTTGCGGAGGCTGCCGGAGCAATCGTTCAGAAAGTACGAGATAAGGGAAAGGGAAACGTCGTTAGAAAGATGTTTTCTGACGTAGATGCAGATATTCTCGTAATGGTAGATGGAGATTCCACCTATGACGCCTCCGATGCTCCACGCATGGTTGACATAATAGAGTCATCGCATGTGGACATGGTGGTAGCAGTTCGAAGAGAACTTTCGGACAAGGCATATCCAGGTGGTCACAAAATTGGCAACAAAATATTTAATTTTATACTGAAAGCGCTATTTAAAAGCACATTTACCGATGCTTTTTCTGGATATAGAGCGTTTTCCAAGAGGTTCGTAAAAACGTTTCCGGTTACAACGAATGGGTTCGATATAGAAGTTGAGTTATCCATACATGCGTTAACATTATCCATTCCTTTCACTGAAATCGAGTCGAAATATCAGGAGCGGCCGCCTAACTCCAGAAGTAAGCTCAGCACATTTAAGGATGGGTTCCAGATTCTTCTGAGAATTATATTTTTACTAAAAGAAAACAGGCCTTTGTTTTTCTTCGGAGTCATCTCGCTGATATTATTTTTGTTTTCGATGGTTATATCATATCCGATGGCTTTGACATTTCTTAATACTGGACTTGTGCCACGATTTCCAGCTGCAGTACTTTGTGTCGGACTGGTAATGATTTCGTTTTTTAGCATTATTTATGGTATGATCTTAGATAGCATTAGTCGAGCACGCACTAAAACAAAAAAATTGCATTTTCTGTTGTTCTAGACTGCAAACAGTCTCAAAGGCTGCTCATAACTAAACTAAAAATCGCCAAGTTTATTATTTGAACAAATTCCGTAGCCTTCTGTATACATCGTAAGCGCTGCGATCTTTACAGATTTAGAATATTTGAAGATCCTGAAAATGCCATTTCTCACAAAAACCACTGAAATTTCAGTGGCGTCCCCAACGAGATTCGAACTCGTGTTGTCGCCGTGAAAGGGCGATGTCCTAGGCCTCTAGACGATGGGGACAATAAACAGCATCCTATACCGTTTTGTATAATAAATCAACCTCTTTTTTTTGTTGTGTATTTTTCAACCAATGATTGCGTTCATCTATTGGTCTTCCCTCAAATTACAGTGTTTTTATATGAATCAATACATCACTATATGCCGTATGTGCGCTATTTAACAAAACGCCTGTGATGCAAGCACTGCCAATATATTCTCGACTTTTGGTAGACTTGAATGGTTTTCTATAACCATTTTCTTCGATAAATTTATATATATTTTTACAAAATGCTTGCATATATCGTGATATTCCAATACTATCGTTACATATTTTGAGGGTAAATATTATGAAGTACACTTATCTGATCAGTGCTTCATGTGGATTAGTTTGGTTTGGATGTCTTACTCCACCCCATTATAGTATTTTACTAAAAATTCTTCTAATTATTCGGATCGCAGTTCGAAAGAATCCTTTGCAAAGATGCCATCCGAGCTTGAAAATACTGAGATCGCTTCGGCAAGTATATGAAATCTTTTTTTTAAAGGGTGTTTTTTGTTTTCAATATATTCTCCAACCATCACGGTAAACAATTGAGCTAAGCACATTATAAAATAAAGCCTCATTTGCCATAAGTATCAAAAATTCGTCTGTATCGCTTGCATAATCAACCATTATAAGGATATCTTTGCCAGTTTTCATCAAGTCACGTTCCGTTAAAGAGTCCATTAATAAGTTGACATATTTTCTCCACACAGGATTTTAGACTATTGGATGCGCTGGGGTATCGAATGTATGTTCTCTGATTTCAAGAGTCGTGGATTTGCAATCACAAGTACACATTTGAAACATGAAAAACGCATCGAAAATCTCATCTTGATTTTGACAATTGCGATATATTGGGCTGTTTCCGTCGGAACTACTCCGCAAAAACAGGAAAAATTCTCAAAAAAACTTCGAAGATCAAAAGTTTCATACTTTAAGCGAGGACTCAGATATATAGCTAATGCCTTGAATTCTCTGTCTTTTTTTCACACTTTATGGATGTTCATGTGATGCGTCGGGTGTTAAGTTTTTTATCCTTAGAAACATCAACGCCAATAAAATTTGTGAATTGCTGCGAAATCATGTTAAATTCCTGATCGTAAAGGTGCTTTAAAGCATGTGCTAGCATTCGAACTGAATGGAAACAGCACAGTTCCCCATATGACGAGAGGCTCTTTAGGCCTTATTCACAGAGACGGGCTACCGTGCTGCGTCTGCAGGATTACTCCACAGACAACCAATGAGAGTATAACCTTTTCAACCATTGATTGGTGCACTCATAACTTACAATTCAGAGCCACGAAGTGGCGTAGGAAACACCTTCATACCAATAATCGAGCAAAAACGGTTTCTCTCAGGAGAAGCCGTTTTTTTATTTCATCAAATTAAAAAATGGCACATCCGTTCCCTCTAAAACACGCTCAACAACGTTTTTGTCTTTTTATTTCGTATTTTCTACTTGACTTAAACAAGAGATCGCGATATAAGAGTATTAATCTTTTGTTGATGGAGTTAGAAATGAAAGCAAATAAATTGATAATCGCTTGTGCAGCTGCAATTGTAGCAACGGGAGTTACTGACAAAGCATACGGAATGAACGACGAGCAGCAACATGGTACCAGCAGGACTGGCGCAGTGTCAGCAGTTCGCCATCTTCGTATCAAAGGCGGGATATATACTGGAATACTCAACGGCAAACACGAACCGCATGGATTAGGGATAAAGGTATTTCGTGGAGGTATCCAGGTGGGAAATTTTGCAAATGGTAAACCAAATGGAAAAGGCATGATGATGTTTTCCGATGGAATTATTTATGTAGGAGATTATGTAGACGGATTGCCACATGGAAAAGGAAAAGTTCTATTCAGCAACAGAAACGCTCTCTATGCAGGTGATTTTGTGAAAGGTGAATGGCAGGGAAAAGGAAAGTTGATAAATTCCGACGGTATCTATGAAGGGGATTTCGTGAAGGGAGAAAAGCACGGAATGGGAAAACTGGTATCGTCCAATGGTTTTTCTTATGAAGGAAAGTTTGTGCATGATATTCCAGAAGATTATTTGAGTACATTCTCCGCTCTAATGGGGACTCTGGGCCTTTAAGAAAGAGCTAGGGCGTGTGACTACAACAGAAACGGCTTTTTTGTGGAAAGCCGTTTTTTGCTATTTAAAAATCCAGAAACACTCTGTCTTTGCACTACTACGTCAACAAAATGTCTATTGAAACGGTCTATGAAGGAACATTTGTGAATGGACTCATACAAATCCCCCATTTCCATGCTATAAAAACGGGGGACATTAGATCTTCTGAAATTACAGATTGATTTTCGTTCCAATCATATAAATATTCGCTTTGTTTTTTCCAGCGGGCGACTCTTTGAGAGCTGCTCTATAAGCTCGAGCTCTGTCACAGGTGTTCGTTGAGACGTTGTCGTATTCCGCATATACACTCATGGTTTTATTTACGGTGTACTCTGCTGCTAGAGTGACTGTATCCGCCTTCGCCTTTTCATGGTCAGAGAATTTCACGATGGACTTGAAATATCCAGCTGAAACTGCGAGCTTACCAAACTTGTAAGCCATTCCAATGGAATAAATCTTGCCGGCGTCTGCACCTGGCCTTAAACCAATTTCACTATGTTTGTGAAGAAAGTCGGTTTTTTCGTCAATGCCTTCAAACTCCTTTTCATTGAAGGTAGCAACCATATCATCTGCATAACGTTTGGACAGCAGAGATTTCCCGTTATCTGTATATCCCAATGACATCTCGAAGTCCTTATAGGCAATTGTTGTCCCAATGTGATAGGCTCTTACATTGTGCACCTTGACAGGCATTCCATCCTTCGTGATCACAGCTGATTTTCCTTTTCCAAACCATCCAGCCGCGGCAATTTTTGCGTTTAATCCTTCTTTGTCTCCAAATTCATATGCCATTCCTGCGGTAATTATATTTTTCGAGTAGGCACTACGCATACCAACACGATTTGCCTCTTCTTCGCTCATATCATTCTTTCCAGGCTCTTTGTGTTGCGTCTTGAATAAAGTAACATCACGACTATCTGGAGTGAAGGACAAACCAAACGTAAAACCAGAAATGTCTGGAGACAGGTAAACTACTTTAGCCGCTCTATAGTCATCATGCGGGAATCCTGTATTTACAATTGAGCCAGCAGATTCATTGTAGAATATGTTGAAATTCCCGCTATCTGGTCCACAAAATCCCACCAGGGATTTGCCATGGCAAATACTGAATAGTTCGCCTGCTGTTTTGGTATATCCCAGCTTTATGGTTCCAATTTTGTCAGACTCCAAAAAGAGGTTGGAAGTTCTTACGATTGGCTTTCCCTCTTTAACTACTCCGGAGCAGGCTTTCACCATTAATTCAGCTCCGAACGAGTACTCTGCAACCTTTTTGCAATACTTTAATTCGATATCTCCCTCCAGCACGGATTCGGATTCATCTTTACCTTCTTTCACATCCTGACTTACGTAGAGCGAGGTGAAATTTAAGCATCCGCCCAAACTAAATGGACTATCTATTCCCTCTGCCTTCAATTCATCGTTAATTATTTCCCCCAACAACCGATCTTTAGCAGATTTCTCGCATTCACCGTTTTTATCCTGTACTTGCGGTACACGCGTTTCATTATTATCGGATCCAACGTCACGTTGGCTTGCTGCTTCCAAAACACCAGCAGCTGAAAACAACGATAAAAGTACTACTTCTTTTACATTCATCTCTTTAACTCCAATATACTACATTAATTACACTAAATTTATTACAATAACAATCCTTTTTTATTTAATCCTAGCTATATCTTCGCATATTTTTCTCCCTTCTGCATTGCAATCACGATTAGGACTATGCTTCCGGTGAAAAATTTCAGATCAGATGGAGCCAATCCAAATGATAAAGCTATTCCCTGAATTTGCTGATACACCAGCGCTCCAAGCAGTGGAGCAAACAGCTGGCGATTCATGGTGTGATTTCCCACAATGGCTTCTCCGATCATGAGACCGGCCAAACCATGGATAATAATTCCAATTCCCATACCAACATCCATATAGCTCTGTATCTGCACCATTAAACTACCCGCAAGTCCAGCTAATCCACCGGCCAAAAACAATCCCAGAATGGTATTCTGCGCTATGTCTATTCCCTGTCTCTCGGCAAAACTCGGATTTAGTCCAACTGCCCTAAATCTCAGTCCGCGATCTGTACGTAGAAATAATGCCAACGGCAATACCAACAAAACCAGTATCACACAAAGTATTAAAATATTAATTAAAATATTCTGGCTAAATAATCCGACACAATCAAATAATGCAATATTTGGCTTTCCCATAATACGCAGGTTCACACTATAGGCCATTGTGCTCAGAATAATTCCCGCCAACATCGTATTGACGCGGAATTTCAGATGGATAGCACCTGTGCAAATCCCCATTATTCCGGAGCATATCATACTTAACAAAATGGCCAATAGCGGATGCAATCCAAGAGTCATGCAAGTCGCGCATATGGCTCCTCCCAGAGGATAAGAGCCCTCGGTTGTTAGGTCTGCAAAATCCAAAAACCGAAATGGAACCATAATTCCGTAGGCGACAATCGCCAGGATTAGCCCCTGCAACAGACCGTTAAGTACCAGATCAATGGACATTTTTCCCTCCTGATAGCAAACTCTGATCCTCATATTCATGGAATAGCGACAGCAATGTCTTGGCATTGAGCTTCGCCTTTTCCTCACATTTAATATCCACAACTATTCTACCTTTGTGAAGCATAATCAAGCGGTTTCCGTATTTGATTGCATCTTCCATGTTGTGTGTGATCATCATGGTCGTCAGTTGACACTCAAGTACGGACTTAACCGTGTATTCCATCAGGGTGACCTGCATCTTTGGATCCAGCGCCGATGTATGCTCATCTAGCAGCAGAATTTGCCCTCCGGAATTAATCGCCATGAGTGTCGCGATGGTCTGCCTTTGGCCGCCGGACAGAGCTCCAAGCGGCTGATCGATGTATTTCTCCAGACCAATATTCAACGCCTCAATTTTTTCCCTAACCTCTTTTCTGTAGCGGCTGTAGAACGAGAACGTCGGCTTTTTGCTTCTCATCTGACTTAGGGCGACATTTTCCAGCAGCGTCATGGCGGGAATTGTTCCACGATTGACGTCCTGAACGACCTGCGAAATAAGTCCGCGGCGCTTAATCTTGCCGGAATCTGGCTTATGTTCACCGCTGATTACCTTCAGCAAAGTTGATTTCCCAGAGCCATTGGCACCAATAACCACACAGAAATCTTTCGGCTCTAAACAGAAATCTATCCCTTTTAGAACTGGCTCGAAAACCCCACTGAAGGATTTTTTTACATTACTTAATTGCAACATGATATATTACTCCTTACTCTAATATTGTTACATTCTTAGGAATCTTAATGCCGAACTTTTCGGCTAATTTCTTATTTACGAAGCACTGATGATCCTGAAGACTCGGATAAACCGGTGCAACATTCTTTATATCAGCGCCTTTTAGCAGCTCGGCCACGAGTTTTCCGGCATTTTTACCGACGAACTCGTAATTCACTCCGAAGCTCGCAAGTGCCAGTCCATCACGCACCGCCTGCTCCTCCATATTGAACATAGGTATGTTCATTTTCTGGGACTCCGAAGCAATAATTGGTAATGCCGACTGAAGTCCGCTTGCTCCCACATAAATGAGATCTGCCTTTCCCTTTAGCTCCTGCATTCGAATGGGAATGTCCCGCACCTGATCCACTGGAATTGCAATGACCGACATGCCGACGGAAGAAGCCGCTGCACGCATCATATTAACCAGTGTCAAGTCATTGTTGTCGGACGTCATATACAAAAGACCGACGGTTTTGGCCTGTGGCAGAATGGTTTTGGCGAATGTCAATAGCGCGCCAAGATCCTGCATGTCAGAGCTTCCGGTGACATTTCCATCGGATTTGCTCCTATCTTTTATCAGTCCTGCATCGACTGGATCCGTTATAACATTGTAAACCAGAGGAATATCGCTGATCTTTCCCTTGGCGAACTGCGCAATTGGCGTGGCCATGAGGATCATAACTGCCGGCTTGCTATTCTTTAGGCTCGCCACCATTTGCGGAATAAGTGCATGATCGAAGCAAATGTCCTTAATCTCATAGCGAACGGTTTGACCTTCGATGAATCCCTGATCTGCAAGTTGCTTTTTGATTCCTACAATAGACGCCTCCATTGGGGGAATCGGGCCGTAGCTGACGATGGCAACGATCGGCATATTGCCTGTTTTTTCCATGCCGAAAACTAATGCAACAACGGCGACGGCTAACGCAGCTGCAATAGCCAATAATTTTTTTGTATCCATGATGAACTCCATATTCATATTCAAAACGTACGAGTGCGTCTTTCTATTTTGGACGCGATCGAAAAAAATTTTAGTGTGAAAAATAGTTATTAATTGGCCTGGTGGCCAAAAAATACGATATGGAAGAAGAATGCAAACGACCATCGAGTGCAAATATCAGAAACGACAGACGACAAAGTAGATACAATGTCCTCCCTCTTTTCTAAAATTTTAACTGCTCCAGTCATTTCGACACCATCAATAATTCTTCTACTATATACTACTATTATCCCCCTGTCAAGTGCCAGCGTGATGCTGGACCCGTCTTTCTTTTTACCAGCTGATACGTATGCGAGCACTATCCTCAATGTTGAAGCTTCTTCAGCAAAAGTAAACGAATCCAACGTCACGTTGGCTGGATTCCTACGCCACTTCGTGGCTCTGAATGACGAGAATTTGAGTGTTTTCCGTCATCCAGAGGAGCGTAGCGACGTAGGGATCCAGAAAAAAAATTCATTCGTCTAAAAAACTAAAAAGCTACAGATGTCTCAGCAATATTTCAAAACTTTACTTACACTATAAAACATTACTCAACAAAAGTTACTTTTTGGTTAATTTTAACCCCAAATTTTTCCGCCAACTTCTTATTTACAAAGCACCGATGATCCTGAAGCGTTGGGTAAATCGGTGCAACATCTTTTATGTCAGCGCCATTTAGTAGCTTTGCTGCGAGTTTTCCAGCATTTCTACCAACAGACTCGTAATTTACACCAAAACTGGCAAGAGCAAGACCGTTGCGCACCGACTGATCCTCCGTATCAAACACAGGTATGTTCATTTTTTGAGCTTCGGATGCAATTGTTGGCATTGCTGCATGAAGTCCACTTGCTGCAACGTATATGAAGTCGACTTTTCCCTTGAATTCCTGTATGCGCATTGGGATGTCGCGGATATGATCCACTGGAATTGCCATGACCGACATGCCCATCGAAGCAGTTGCCGTGCGCATCATATCAAGTAGTATTGCGTCATTACTATCGGAAGTCAGACACAGGAGTCCAACTGTCTTCGCCTGAGGCAAAATCGACTTTGCAAAATCAAGAATCACGTTCAGATTTTGCATATCAGAACTACCGGTGACGTTTCCATCCGAGTGATCCTTGTCTTTTATCAATCCTGCGGAAACGGGATCCGTAATCGCATGAAAAACAAGCGGAATGTCGTGCACTTTTCCCTTGGCGAATAGAGCAATCGGCGTGGATACCACAACCATAACTTTTGGATTCTGGTTTTTTAAAGCCGTTATCGTCTGCGGAATCAGCGCATGATCAAATGCAACGTCTTTAATCTCGAATCTAATCGTTTTGTTTTCGATAAATCCCTGATCGGCTAATTCATCCTTAATTCCCTGTATCGAGAGCTCCAAATCCGACAGTGGGCCGTAGTTGGCAATTGCGACAACGGGCAAATCTTCCTTCTTTTTAAAATCAAAAAATGTTGCAACAAGTGCGACTGCCACCGTTGCAACAATAAGCGCGTCTCTTTTGTTCATAATAAGCTCCATCATATCTATATTATACATATTGGCGTTTTCAAAGGAGGCAAGTATAAAAGCAACAAATCTACCTTCTAGAACGCGAGGACAAAAAATTGTGAGTTTGGGGATATAATAAAATTGGCTCTAGAGCCAATAGATGTATGGAGCTACGTAAGCAGAAATTTGTGAAAAAACAAGCGACAAGATGCTGTTAACATCAGTCCCTCTATTTTTCTCAAAATCTTCAACCATCTCGAACATAACGCTCTCTAAAATGATAACACTGAGCAGCATATAGCAAATAACGCCGACCGTCAACAACTTTTTTGAAAAAATTTTAGCACCGGCGATGTGTTTTTGTTGCGCAATTTTAATGACATTTGTTGAAAAAATTAGTAAAGGCAAGACCAAAAAGTCCAAAAATAGCGTTGACATTTTCTTTCAAATGGTGTGTTATGCTTAATAGGTTTTAAATAATAAGGAGTATATAATGAGTAAAATCATATGTGCGTTAAAGGGTGCTATATGCGTACTGTCAATGGTGACAGTTACATTGTTGAGCGCTATGCAAGATGATAGTCGACAATTGTTTGAGGCAATTAGGAAGAGTGAGGTTGCTCTTGTTAAGACGATTCTGGAGAGAAACGATCCTGCCAAAAATAAAGAAATAGTAAATGCAATACCAGAGTGTGAAATTAATACACCTTTGAGTCTGGCAATTTCCTCAAAGAATTTTTCTAAAGAGATTTTTGAGCTTCTCATAGATAATGGAGCTGATTTAGAAGCGCGCGGAAGGCCGATTATGATGTATACTCCTGGAAGGGGTCAGGAAGTATGGGGGTATTCTCCTGAACGCCCATTGCAGGAAGCGATAAAGAAGGGGAACATTGAAGCGATTAACGTTCTCCTAGATAGAGGAGCCACGCTAACAAATCATTGCAGCGACAGGGGTTGTTGGAATGCACTTAGGGGAGCTGCTTCTTCCGTTGTGTATCTTCCTATGGAAAAAACGATTGAAATTATTAATTTGCTGTTGGATAAGGATCCAACTTTATGCGATATAGGGTATAACGATGGCTTTGAGACAATAACGCCGGCGAGGCTTGTGGAAAACTTGGCTGATACGAACAGCCGTTACTCATGTAGTGCTGATAAGGCTACTACGCGCCTTCTTTATATTGCTGCCTATCTAAAATCCTGGAAGGAACAGCACTAGTTCTGAAATATGTCTGAAAACGCAATGGAGCGACGGCTTATAGCTGTCGCTCTTTTGTATTTGCTATATTCTGCTTTGCAAATACATCTCGCATACACATTTCGGGAGAAAACGCCAAGCATGGGCAAAGTGTGCTTATTGGATTTTTTCCGGTTCCCTACGCTGTTTGGTCCCGCCTAATCATGGTGCAACCACAAGAATTAACTTGGTATGCAATGGGAATTCCATTATCATGTCAGCATAGCATATGAGGCTTTGGGGTGGTTTGTAATTTTTCTAACGTAGCGTTTTCCATCTTTGGTTTTCAGGTACATTGGTATTCGCTGGCTTATATATTCGGGATATTGTTCTCGGTATATCTGGCCAATCGTCTCGCGAAAGATTTATATGCTGATCTGACCAAGGATCTGATAGACACATTTATCAATTACGCTATAATCGGCATTGTTGTGGGCGGACGACTTGGGCATGTCCTATTCTACGATTTCCAATATTACAGCAAGCACCTGGACGATATTCTAAAAATCTGGAAAGGCGGAATGTCGTTTTTCGGCGGTTGCATTGGAACAGTTCTGATGGCGTATCTATTCTGTCGCAAACATAAATTGATATTTCTGAAATTCATGGATTTATGGGCCATAGGTGCTCCAGTCGGATTATTTCTTGGAAGAATCGCCAATTTCGTAAATGGAGAGCTTCTGGGAACGGCATCCAATGTTCCTTGGACTGTCATTTTTAAAGATGGAATTCCAAGACATCCCAGTCAGATATACGAAGCAATTCTCGAAGGAATCGTGTTATTTGCCGTAATGATCCTATCAATTAAGATGAGATTCTATGAGAAAAGCGGAACATTGTGTGGAATTTTCTGTTCCGGCTATGGAATTGCCAGATTTATTGGGGAATTTTTTCGGGAACCAGATTCTGCATTTGGCTATGAATTGCTTTTAAAAACCGGAATGAATCTAAATCAGTACATGAGTGTCGGCATATTTTTCTTTGGTATTTTGTTGATATATAAGGTGAGTAATAATCATGAACGTGCGTGAATTTCTTTTTAGTCCGGCGATAGAATTTGTAAAAATATCGGAGCATACGGATAAACTCATAAAAAAATGCTGCTCCGGCAATAGAGTTATAGATTTGTTGCTGCATTTTCCATCGTCAATTGTAAATAGAACATCAGACATCAATAATTTTCATGATAAGGAAAAATTAACGCTGGTAGTGCGAGTGCTGAGACACGCCGCTCCGGACGGCGGATCTTCTCCGTACAAAATATACGTTGCCGCCGAAGACGAAGAGCTGCAGCTGGTATTCTTCCACTACAACGCCTATTATCTGCGAAAAACGTTTCCGGTGGACGGAGTGCTTTGCGTAAGTGGTGACGCCAGGAGAACCATTGGTGGATTGCAGATAGCTCATCCGGATGTCGTAACGCAGCCATCCTACGCCCAATATCACATTGGAGCGGAGGCGATTTATCCACTGACAACCGGACTTCAAAACAAAACGCTTTCCTACGTGATTTCTACTCTGGTGAAATCCTTGCCGAAAATTCCTGAGTACATTCCGGAGGATATTCTAAAAAAATACTCTCTGATGAATTTTACGGATGCTATAAACGCCATTCATCATCCGGAAAATATGTCAGACATCATAACCATGACGCCGGCACGCAAAAGAATAGCCATTGACGAGCTTTTGGCCAATCAGATCCGCCTACGTCAAATCAGAAAATCAATGGAGGAACATGCGTCTGGCATTGTGACCGAAAATGGTACTCTCACGAAGAAATTGAAGCTTCCATTTAAGCTGACGCGGGATCAAATTAGTTGTTTGAAGGACATAAGACTTGACTTGGCATCCGCGAAGCCCATGAATCGCCTCATTCAGGGGGATGTTGGATCCGGCAAGACCATCGTTGCGTTCATTAGTATGCTGATAATTATAGAAAACAGATTCCAGGCGGTGCTATTGGCTCCGACGGAAATATTGGCGATGCAGCACTATACTACCATGAAAAATCTCGCGAAGGATCTCGGCATAAATATAGACATAATGCTGGGCAGTAATCGGAGAATCCGGGAAAAGCAAATCGATGATCTCAAGAATAACACTACCCAATTGCTGATTGGCACTCACGCGGTTCTGGAGGATAACATAGAGTTTTCCCATCTCGGTCTGGTGGTAATCGACGAACAGCACAGATTCGGAGTTATGCAGCGAGCGAGAGTCATCAAAAAATGTCATTATACCAATGTGTTGGCCATGTCTGCGACTCCCATTCCGCGAACGCTTTTGCTGGGGTGCTACGGTGATCTAGACGTCTCCACCATAAAAACAAAACCAGTGGGACGAAAACCAATCGAAACCAGCGTAATTGGCGTATCGAAAATAAAGGATCTTGTGACAAGACTCAAGGAAATCGATTCCCAGATATATTGGGTATGTCCGGTGATCGAGGAATCCGAAGAGCTGACGGACGTAACGACCCGCTGTGAATATCTCAATGGTGTTTTCTCTGCTCAAGATGTAAAAATTTTGCATGGAAAAATGAAGCCAAAAGAAAAAGATGACACAATAAACAGTTTCAAAAGGGGCGAGTTCAAAGTGCTGGTTTCGACCACAGTCATAGAAGTGGGAGTCGACATACCAAATGCCAATGTCATGGTGATAGAGCACGCCGAACGCTTTGGGCTATCGCAATTGCATCAGCTGCGGGGACGTGTTGGCCGCGGCACTGATTCCTCCTACTGCGTTCTACTGTATCATAATCCGGTTTCTAAAGTCGGGCGCGAAAGACTGAATCTCATGAGAAAAACCACCGACGGATTTCTGCTGAGCGAAGAGGATTTGAAGCTGCGTGGGGCAGGGGACATCCTGGGGAAAGAGCAGAGCGGATTTAACTCGTTGCGATTTAGCGAATTTACGGACAATTCTTCGCTCATAGAAATCGCCGAAGAAATAACAAATACAATGGACTTACAGTCTGAGCAAACAGCGTTTCTCTGCGACATGTTCAACCGAATAGAAAACGACGCCGGCGTTATTTACTAACAGAAGATAAAAATATAACTCAAAAGCAAGGAAATAGAAATAAAAACTCAATTGATGAGTGAAATCTTAAGTGCGAGGCGAGAAAGCGGTATTACTCAGAAGCAATTGGAAGAAGTGAGCAGGGTAA
>BNWE01000018.1 GCA_025998595.1 Alphaproteobacteria bacterium
CCAGGGCACCGCAGCCGAGCTGCGCGAAGACGACGCCGTGCGCCGCAGCTACCTCGGCCACTGATCAAAAAGAGGTTCATCACCATGCAAGCATTCCTTCACCAGATAGCTTCGGGCCTGGCGGCGGGCGGCATCTATGCCAGCCTCGCCATCGCGCTCGTGCTCATCTATCGCTGCACTTCGTCCGTCAACTTCGCGCAGGGCGAACTGGCGATGTTCTCCACCTATATGAGCTGGGCGTTGGTTCAGGCGGGCGCATCATGGTGGGTGGCCTTCGCCGTTGTGGTCGTGGGTTCCTTCCTGCTCGGGCTGGCGCTGGAGCGGGTCATCTTCCAGCCCCTGCGGCACAAGCCGGTGCTCTCGGTCGTGGCGGCCAGCATCGCGCTGCTCATCATCTTGAACAGCCTGGTCGGCTGGCTGTTCGGGCATGAGATGCTGGAGTTCGCCACGCCGTTCGGTGGAGTCCTCAGCCGTGCCGAACCCTATCTGTCGGCCCACGAGGTCGGCGTTCTGCTCGTCACCCTGGCCGAACTGGCGGCGGTATTCGCGTTCTTCCGCTTCACCCGGTTCGGCCTGGCGATGCGTGCGGTGGCGGTGAACGCGCCGTCGGCGGAACTGTCGGGCATCAGCACCAACAAGGTGCTGGCCGTGGGCTGGGGTCTTGCAGCGGTGGCCGGTGCCGTGGCGGGGCTGATGGCCGCGCCCATCGTGTTCCTGGAGCCGTCGATGATGATGGGGCCGCTGATCTACGCACTGGCGGGCGCGCTGCTGGGCGGCATCGCCAGCCCTGTGGGCGCCGTGGCCGGGGGCTTCGCCGTCGGGGTACTGGAGAACCTGCTGGGCGCCTACGTGGTCGGCAACGACCTGAAACTGACCTGCATCATGCTGTTGATCATCGCGATGCTGGTCTTGCGGCCCGCCGGTATCTTCGGCAAGACGGCCCAGGTGAGGGTGTGAGCATGAGTACCATGAGCGCCCCACTCAACATCCGCCCGGTGGCATCGCCCACCTGGTTGCGCTGGACGGCCTCGGTGGTCGGGCTCGCGCTGCTGGCCTGGTCCTTTAGTTGGCAAAGTTATCCGTTGTACGTGATGACGCAGGTGCTGATCTATGGCATCGCCATCATGGGCCTGAACCTGCTCACCGGCTACACGGGCCAGATCTCGCTCGGCCACAGCGCCTTCTTCGCCATCGGTGCCTATACCGCGGCGGTGCTCTCGCATCACCTGGGCTGGCCGTTCTACGTGGGCGTGCCGGTGGCGGCGCTGTTGTGCTTCGTGGCGGGTTTCCTCTTCGGCTTCCCGGCGCTGCGGCTGCCCATGCTTTATCTGGCGCTGTCCACCTTCGCGGTGGCGGTGGTGACACCGCAGGCGCTCAAGTGGAAAAAGATCGAGTGGCTGACCGGTGGCGTGGCGGGGATCGTCCTGGAAAAACCTGTGTTCCCAGGGGTGCTGGCCGACCGGGCGGACTGGGCCATCATGGCCTGCGTTGCGGCCTGCGCGCTCTGCGCCTTCCTGCTGGCGCGGCGGATTCTCGGCTCGCAGTTCGGCCGCCTGGTGGACGCCTCGCGCGACCAGCCGCTCGCGGCGGCGGCGGGCGGACTCGACATCACCGCCCTGCGCACGCAGATGTTCGGCCTCAGCGCGGCGTTCACCGGCCTGGCCGGTGCCCTGAGCGTGGTGGCGGGCCAGTTCGTCGCGCCCGAGAACTTTCCCTTCCTGCTCTCGGTGTCCCTGCTGGTGGGCAGCTTCGTGGGCGGGGTGCGCAGCCTGTGGGGCGCCTTCCTGGGGGCTGCCTTCATCGTGCTCACGCCCAACCTGGCCGAGAGCGTGTCGCAATCCGCGCCGTGGATGATCTTCGGCTTCGCACTGCTCGCGGTGGTCTTCCTGGCCCCTAATGGCTTGAGCGGCTGGATCACCAGCCTCTGGCGCAGGCGTGCAAATTCCTCATCCGCCCAGTCTTAGACGCTTTCCATGCAGCCCGTCTTCGTCGCTGGCACGGGCATGACCCGTTTCGGCAAGCACATTGACTGCGGTCTCAAATCGCTCGCCGCCGAGGCGATTGGCGAAGCCATTGCCGATGCAGGCATCACCCCGTCCCAGCTGCAGGCCGCCGACATGGGCAACGCCGCTGCTGGTGTCATGGCCGACCAGGTGCTGATCCCCGGACAGGTGGCGCTGCGCGGCATGGGCATCGGGCGCATTCCGGTCGTCAACATCGAGAACGCTTGTAGACGCATCCTTGCAGTGGGTGCTCGATATGCTGCTGGCTTCAGATAACAGATAAGCCCTGTTGCCGTCGGATTTGCCAGGATACGCGGCCGTCATGTACCTGCGCAGAAATCGGCATACCGAGTCGTTGTTCGATGACAGGCCTCCATGGCACCAGGCTGAACCCCATGCCATCATCGAGCATGGCGTAGCGCCCGCTGGCCAGCATGACGCTGCGGCGGTAGATACCCGCCACGCGCTGGCCATCGGCCACGGGCCGGTGCTCCAGGCCAGTTTCGGCGGCCAAGTCCTTCGCGGCATGCGCTACATCCCGGCTGCGCAGCATTGCCAGCAGATTGCGCGCCAGGATGACGCGTTGGCCGCGCCGCTCGGCCAGCCCCTGTTCGGCCAGGAAGTCGGTGCGCTGTTGCATTGCCTGCTTGGCCTCGCCGCCAAAGCCCAGGTCGCCCAGGCCAGAGCCACCGCCGATCAACTGCTGGTCAAGCCAGGTGGCCCCGATCACGCGGGCCTGCCGCTCGATGGGCAGGTGCGATTTCAGCTCCACGGCCACGCCGCCCAGGCGCTGCGCGTCGTAGCGACGGCCCTGATCGGGCAGGTCGCCCGGCACCTTCCATAGCCCTTCGGCCACGCGCTCCACGATGCCTGCCCGGCGCAGGGCTTCCAAGCGCCGGACGTGGGCCGCGACGACTTCCTGCGGATCGCGGCCCGGTACGGCCTGGCCCTGCGCGATAGCAAGGTGGTGGTCGGTGCGGTACAGGCCATCGCTCGCCAGCACGGCGATGTTCTTGTCAGCCGCGCGCACGTCGGCCGATCCCTTCACCTCCACCACGGCGCCGGTGGGATAGTTCGCCAGCTCGTCGCGGGTGTTGAGCGCGACGTAGTGGGCCTTGCCGTCCACCCCGTCGATGACCAGATAGCCGCGGTCGCGCAGCTCGTCGGCCAGCCCCTTCGCGGCCACGCGGCCGAGAATGGTTCGGCTATCGTCGCCCGGCTCGAACACCGCCAGTTCGCGCGGCTCGCCGCGCATGGCACGCTGCATGGTGCGGATGATGTCGCCACGCTCGCCCAGGGCGCGCAAGGTCTTCTCGGCATCGGCATGGACGGCCCAGGTGCCCGGCTGCGCCTCGTCGGCCAGTCCCAGGCGCTGCAAGCGTTGCAGGCGGCCGATCAGCAGCAGGCGTTGGCGTTGCAGCTTCGGTTCGTTGAAGCGTTCGATCTGCACCCGGCCGTCTTCGCCGGCCTCGCGTTGCAGCGTGCGATCCAGGCTCGTCCACCGCTCCTGCTCCACCTCGCGTTGCAAGGTCTGCTGGATCTCCAGTTCGGTGCGCGGCCCCAGCCATTCGGTCGCCAGTTCAGCGGCACGATGGCGGAATCCATCAGCGATGTAGTCGCCGGCGATGATGAGGTCTTTGCCGGTGTCGTCGCGCCCGCGCACGATCAAATGCGTGTGGGGGTTGTCGGTGTTCCAGTGATCCACCGCCACCCAATCCAGCCGCGTGCCCAAGTCAGCTTCCATGCGGTTCATCAGATGCCGCGTGTAGGTGCGCAGGTCGTCCAGTTCGGCCCCGTCCTCGGGCGAGACGATGAAGCGGAAATGGTGCCGGTCGTCGGCGCAGCGTTCCTTGAAAGCATCCAGATCGGCTTCGTCGGTCTGCGGCCCATAGGCCCGGCCTGGCTCGCCATCACGGCCCACACCATCGCGCTCGATGTAGCGCAGGTGCTTGGCGAGCGATTGCGGGCTGGCCCGCTGCTGGTTGACCAGCAAGGTTTTGATAGTCACACGCCGCGACATGGGCGTGAGCTTCGCGCCCGCAAACCGCGCCGCCGTATGGCCGCGCCCCAGGCGTGAGCCGGGCCGCTGGCCGGTGGCCTTGCCGCCGATGGCCGATGCCGGACGGCGCACTGAGGACTTGCCGCCACTGGCCTTGCCGGCCTGCTGGAGCACCTTGGAAACGAAGCCCTGGCCGCGGTTTTTTGGAGCGCTGGGGCGGATGCGGAAATCGTCGTCGCGGCGGTTGATCATGACTTCTCTCCCTGAAAGCTGGGGCGTAGTCCGTCGTGCGAAGCACGCGGACAAGCCCATATCGACGCGGGCCACGCGCCACAAGCAGCACGGCGGCGAAGCCGCTGCGTGCCGCGCCGCCCCCACGTGCAGACAGGCTTTCGACGCGGCCCGGTGCCGCGTCCTTTTGTCTTGCCTTCCGCATTTGCCGCCCCTTGCACCCCAGGCTCTCGCTTCCGGCACGTGCGGCCCGGCGGCGCTGCTGCACCCGCAGCCAGCGCCCCGGCGAACACGGCGGTGGCCGCAGGCCAGCCGTGTTTGAGGCAAGACGCCTGCACGTGGGACGGCTGCGCCGGAAGCAGCGCGAAGTGCGGTGCCGGATACGCAAAATCGGCACCTGCACTGCACTGCACGCGCGACGACACGGCGACAAACAGCAGAACGACACGCCCGATGGCACGATGAGATGCACGGCGACGTGCAGCGAATCGGCGGCCATCATGGGCGCGACTCCAGCCAGACCGGGCGCGCAACGCCGATCACGGCGGATGCGCTGACCGGCCCGAAATACCGGCTGTCGAACGACGCCGGATTGGTGACGCTGAGCAGGAACAGCTCGCCGGACTCAAGGCGGCGGCACTGCGGCCAGGATAGCAGCGGCCGGCCCCAGCGATCAGCTGGCAGCACGGCGGCCGAAGGCACGCCGTCGATGCGGACAAAGCCCCTAGTGATGCACACCTCTTGTGGCGCCATCGCGCCCACACGCTTGAGCAGCGGGATGCGCGTCGGCAGGTAGCCGCGCTGCGCAGCGAGCGCGGCAGCTTCGGCGGGCAGCGGCACCAGCACGATGCTGCCCACGTGCAATGGAGGTTGCAGCGGACGTAGCGGCGAGCTGGTGCGACGGTCGAGTGGATCGACGCGATACCAGCCGACCGCTACGCTGTCCGACGGGTTGTAAGTCAGGCGCGGCAGCGGGTGCTTGAAGGACGCCCAGGCGAGCGCAGCGAGGCCGAAGGCGGACAGGCCCGCCAGCACGAGGCGAGCGCGCAAACGTGAGTGCGCTGGCGAGCGAGAAAGGGATGCTGTTGTGACCGTCATGACAGCGCCCTCCCGGCCAGCCAGGCGGCGTGCCGCTCGGCGGTGTACTCGGGCAGCGGCAAGCGCGCCGCGAGCCGGTTGCCCAGCGTGCGCCAGTACGCGGGCGAGGCGCCTGCAGGCGCGATGCCCAGCGTCTCGATGCCGTCGATGCGCTCCAGCACGGCGCGCACCGACTGTTCACCTTCGATGTGCAGCAACAAGCGCGCGCCCGGCTGCACACCGGGGATGCGCTGCGCGCCATCCATCGGCATGCACGCTTGCATCACCATGAGCTGCCAGCGGATCGTGCCGTAGTCATTGGCCTGCCAGCGAATGCGGCAGAGAACCGCGTTCGGCGTGAACACCGCGCAGCGACGCCAGCGGTCGAACCGGATGATGCGCGCAGGATCGCCGAAGCGCAGATAGAGGTCGAAGCGTTGGTCGATGTAGGCGAGTGCAACGCGCGTCAGCGGCACGCCGTCGGCTTGGCCGATCGGCGGGGCAGATGAAGGCGGCAATGCTGTCGAAACTGGTGTGGTCATGGAGATTTCTCCGGAAATTCCCGCTCCAGCAGCGCGCGCAACAGATCGGCCACCGTCACGCCTTGCGTGAAGGCCGATACCTTGATGCGCGCCCGCATGGCGGGCGCAATGTCGAGGGTCAGGCGGGCCGTGTAGAGGTCGCCTTTCTGGAGGTCATCGGCGCTGCCCTGGCGAATCCACGCCTCGGCGTGCGGATTCGCGGGCGGACGCGCACCGATGCCGATGCGCTTGCCCGAGCGTTTGCTGGCGGTACTGCTCATGACGGCCACCGCAGCAGTTCATCGACCAACGCGGTGATTTCGCGGGCGGCGACGCTGCCAGGCGCCGTTTCGCGTGCGAGCCGGCCAGCGGCCACGCTGTCGGCGAACACGATGCGCTGATGCACTTCCGCGCGCAGCGCAGGAAGCGGCTGCTCGGCCAGCGCGCCGCGTGCCTCCCGTCCGATCACGGTGGTGCTGACGCGCCGGTTGATGACAAAGGCCGCGCCGAGCAGCGGCCGGAACACCTGCGCCTCGCGGATCAGCGCCACCATCTCGGCACTGGCCCACAGGTCGTAGGGACTGGGCTGCACGGGAATCAGCACGCGCTCGGCCGCCAGCAGCGCGGAGCGCGCCAGCGCCGCGATGCGTGGTGGCCCGTCGATGACGACGTGATCGGCCCGCCTGGCGAGTTCTGGCGCTTCCTGGTGCAGGGTTTCGCGTGCAAGGCCCACAGCGCTGAACAGCCTTGGCAAGCCTTGCTGGCTGCGGCGCTGTGTCCAGTCCAGCGCGGAGCCCTGCGGATCGGCATCCAGCAGGATTACCGACTGCCCGCGCATCGCCAGCTCGCCGGCGATGTGGGTGGCGAGCGTGGTCTTGCCCACACCGCCTTTTTGGTTGAGCAGCGCGACGATCATGGCCTGGACCTCCCTGCTGGAGAACCTGGCTGTCGCTGCTGGTTTTCGTGGCTCTCGTTCGCCGGTTGGGTGGTTGTCCACCGAAACGCGGCGCTGCTACTACCAGTTAGAGAATTTAAGTTAGGGAAGTTAAGGGAAGCCGAAACCCGCGCCAGCATTGGCTTTGCGGCCGATGGACACGCCTGATAGCACGATAGTCCCACGCCTGATAGCACGATACCGGGCACGCCTGATAGCACGAGCCCGTCCACAGGACGCGCACCGTTTATCCCCGTGCCGTGGGCGGCACGGGACGCATGGGACGGAAGGTCAGCAGCTCGGCGCCATCCAGCCGCTCGATCCCCAAGACGTAGCCCGGCAGCGACTGCCGCGCTACCAGCGCGCGCAGGTCGCAGGCAAAGTCGTAGGGCTTGGCCGTGCTGCCCGACTTGCGGTGCAGGTGCCGGAAGTCGAACTGCCAGCCGCCAGGCTGGTGGCCGCCGTGCTTGCGCACCAGGCGGTACAGCCAGCGCTCGATCCCGCCCGTGAGGCGGAAGTACGCCGGGTCGATGGTCAGCACCAGAGCGGCATCGAGCACGCCCGCATAGAACCAGTCCGGCAGGATCAGCTCCAGCCCCAAGGGCGTGCCTTTGGCATCGGCCAGCTCCTTCCACTCGTTGATCCACGAGAAGCGGTGCAGGCGCCGCCCAGTCGTCTCGCGGATCGACGTGGCCACCGTGGTGGATTGCAAGCGATCTAGGGCTGCCTTGAGGCGCTGGTAGTCGCGCAGCGACGTGCCGCGCCCGATGAAGCGCAGGATCTCGTAGGGCGTGGCCTGCATTAGCCGCGACGGGCGCAAGCCCGCGTCGCGCGCTTCCACGATCTGGCTGGCCGCCCAGATCAGCACGTCGGCATCCCAGATCGTGGCGATGCCGTGCTCCTGCGTGCCCTCTACGCGGATCGTGATGCCGCTGGCGCGAAAGTCGATCGGCGCGACGCGCCGCGACTTCGTCAGCGAGAAGAACGGAAAGGCCATCAAGTCCTGGCTGTCGCGCGGCGCCATGTCGCCCGGCAAGGCGCGGAACAGGTCGAGCTGTTCGCGCTCCTGCATCGGTCGCTGCCGCATGGGCAGCGCAGGGCTGGACATGGCGAAGGCCACCCGCGCGCCAGTGATCAGCGCGCACGGCTGTCCGCCGAGTGCTGCTCGGCGTATTCGGGATCGGACGTGCTCTCGAAGCTGCGCTCGGCGGCCCAGGCATCGAGGTCGGCCACTGCGTACATGACGCGGCGGCCGAACTTGCGGAACTTGGGGCCGCCACCCAGCACGCGCTGCTTTTCCAGCGTGCGCGGCGACAGCCGCAGGTACTCGGCAGCCTCGTCGTTGGTGAGATAACGTTGCGGCTGTGCAGCAGTGGCCGGGGTAGCTGCGGGTGCGGCGGTAGGCCGCAAGGGAGCAGGACGCATGGTGAGAACCTCCATCGGTTGCAGGGCTCCGGCCACACAGCGCAACCGGATGGAGGCAGTCTCAGAAAACGAAGCGATCCTGCTCAGGGTCGTTTTGCGTCCTCTTCAAAACGACCCTTCTCAAGCGGCGGGAGCTGTGCTAGGCGGCGATAGCCGCCGCGCATCAGCGCATCGCCGCGCCGCACCAGGCGGCGCACCTTGGAGCGCAGGCCGCCGTCGCTGTACCAGCCGGCCGCGGCGTCCGCACCGAACAAGCCCTCGGCCACGTCGCGCAAGGACGCGCCCGCCAGGGTGGCGTCGAGCGCCTGCAGGGTGTGCAGCTCCAGCAGCGCCGCAGGCGGTGGCCGGGGCCGCGCCATGGGCGTAGGTGTGTCGGGTGCGTGCGTGGTGCTGCGATCGCGGTGGGCGTAAGCCACCGCCATGCCGTCCTCGAGGCCAGGCGCCAGCGCATAGCGCTGGCAAAGGCCGGGGCTGCGCGCGATCAGCGCCAGACCCTTGCCGTCGTGCAGCAGCTGCTTGTGGCCGGGGATGCGCCAGAACGCGAAGGCGGTGGCCTCCGGAGGCGGGTCGGCATCCGGGTGAAGCTGCACCACGGCCTCATGGCCGGGGAGCCAGGCAGGATGCGCGTCACGCGCATCCAGGGTCGGGTCTTCCAACAAACGCAAGCCCCAATGATGCGCAGCGTCGGGGCGGCGCGCACGGCGCAGCCAGTCGATCCGGTAGTCGGGATGGCGGCGCAGGTACTCCCAGGCCAGTGCGAGCGTGTCCAGGCACAGGACGTAGAGGTAGGCGGCAGTCGGATACCAGGGCGCGAAGTGGCGCAGCTCGGCCATGACGCAAGCTCCCATATAACCGCAGGACTGCCGTCACAGATTTCACATGCAAACTTCACCGCGTCGAACCAGCATCCAATCGTGAATAAGCTGGTAGATTAGTAACTTGCGTGTCAAGACGAAATGCATCGGATGGGTTGCATGGATCGTCTGAATGCGACGGTGGCACGCGAGGACATACGCGCCTCCTGCGATATCCACCGTGCCCGATGCCACGGCCGGCATCATGACCGTTTGCGTCACGATGGCACCGATTTGTTGCAATAGTGCGGACTAAGGCCGGACGGGTCCGGGGCAAGACCGAAAGAGTCTCAATGCGCCCGGCTTGGCCTGGGCGCGAACGGCTCAATCGAGGATGGAGCCGTTCTCCTGGGCCAGCCGTAGGTACTCCGACAACGGGCGCACCGCCCGGAAATACCGGTCCCGCATCACGGGCTGTTTGCTCGGCCCGACGATGGATGCGAGATCGGACAGCTTGATTTTGCCCAGCTCGGGCATGCCGATCCCCAAGTCGATCAGGCCATGGGCCGTATCGCCGTCGGCGGGGTCGAGCGACACCAGCAGCCAGGTGGCGTGTGCATCCGGCGTGAACAGCCGCACCACGGGCAGCGGGTCGATGACCCGGCCAGCGGCGCGGGCCTGGCCGTGTTCCAGCAACAGCCTGCGCTCGTCCTCGGTGATGAGCTGGTTCATGAGCGTCCCCTCATTCGCACAAAACCGCCGAAGCGTGAAAGCGCAAAACCGCATTGGCGGGTTTGTGGAAAGGCACGGACGCGGCTTTGCGCTTCTGTGAGAAGCCGCAGATACGGATTTCCGTAAAAGCACGAAAGCGGCAGGCGGGCATGGTTGAACACTATAGATTGTAGTCCTATAGGGCGCAATCGGCTGTCATCTTGGATTTTGGGGAGATCCAGGGTTGGCAGCGAAACATACATTGTCGGAGGCACTAAAGACCATCAGGAAAGCGCGTGGATTGAGCCAGGAGGCGTTCTCCGACGTGTCCAGCCGCACCTACATGAGCACGCTGGAGCGCGACCTCAAAAGCCCCACCTTGAACAAGCTGGCCGAGCTGTGCGAGGTCATGGAGGTGCACCCGCTCACGCTGCTGACGCTGGCCTATGCCGGCGACGATCTGCAGCAGGTCGATCAGCTTCTGGTGCAGGTGCGCCAGGAGTTGGAGACTGTGGCGAAGAAGAGTGACACGCCATAGCGTGCGACGTCGCTGGCGTGGCCGATCCGGCGCTGCCGGTTCGGGGGATTGCAGGGGCGCCAAGCATCGCGCGGCGGGGATAGGCCGCAGGGCTTTCCCCCGGAGGCAAGCGCAGCGCGCAGCGCCGCAGGCGCGAAGGCGTGAGGGATTGGAGCCGGATGGCCGTGACGGCGAAGTCGGCACGGGGCGCAGCCCGTAAAGCCCGGCGGTGCACGGCACCGACACGCCCGGCCGTTCTTGCAAACCGAAGGCTGCAACGTTCAGGAAGCAACTCGACACGGCGCAGCCCAGGCGGTGGTGTCGCCTCCTTGAAGTGCCGCGAAAGCAGCACAGCGCCCCGCCGCAATGGGCGGGGCGCTGGCAGCCGTCACGCCGCTTGGGGCTTGCTGCGCGACCAGATCAGGTCGTGTGTCCCGTCCTCGCCTTCGCCTTCGATCAGGCGGGCATAGACCGTGGCCGGGAATGAAGGATCGTCGAGGGTCACGGAGATGTATTCCCGCCCGGCCTCGCTGGTCTTCTTCCATGCCGCGCCGATGTCGTGGCTGGCGGCCTGCAGGCGAAAGTCCGGGGCCTTCTCGTTGTCGCCCTTGTCGTTGGGCACCAGCTTGACCTTGACGTTGAGCGTCAGGGTGCGAAGCGTGCCGGTGTAGCCGTCTTTGTCTGCGGTGAAGCTGCCGATGTTGGCCATGATGGATCTCCTTTTGGTGGAACAAGGTTCGCGCCCATCGCGTCCTTGTTGTGATCCGGCCGGCGGGGGACGGGCGGGCTGCACCGCTTGCGGTCGCAACGCAGTGGAGAGCCGGGAGGCGAAAAGAATTTGGCCCGCGAGGAATCTGCGCAGCAGAGGGGAAATTGTTTTCGCCGGACGGTTGCAGCCATGAAGCCCGAGGCGCAGCCGCGCCACCGCCAGGATTCACAACAACACAAGGACGCCTTGGGCCGAACCGCATCGAAAGGAGACAGGCCGGCTCGGCATCCCCGAACGAAGGCTGCACCGGCTCGCCCACTGACGTAGGCCAGGTCAACCACCCGACGACAAGCGAGAACGCCCCTGCCGCACCTTGCGGCGCCGGTCTTCGGGCGTGGCGCAGAAGCTCCATAGCGATGCCGGGCGGGATGTCCGTGAACCGTCCTTCGTGACGTGATGGGCGAGAACCGCCAGCGTTGAGGACGGCACGTATTCGCACAACTTGCCGCAGCAAGCCACGGCGCACCCACCGAGCACTGCACATGCGGCGGGACGCTGGCCGGGCCGATCCGGCGCAGCCGGTTCGACGGTATCGAGGGGCGCCAAGCCCGCGCGGCGGGGATAGCCCGTAGGGCTTTCCCCTGGAGGCAAGCACAGCGCGCAGCGCCGCAGGCGCGAAGGCGTGAGGGATCAAAGCCGAATGGCCGTGACAGCGAAGTCGGCACGGGGCGCAGCCCGAGAGCCCGGCGGCGCTATGCGCCGACACGCCCAGGCCGTTCTATATTCTGAGAAGGGAACGCAGAACACCATGACCATCCAGCTCCGACACGAAACCCCGGACGACATCGCGGCCATCGAGGCCGTGACCATTGCCGCCTTCGCCAATGCACCACACACCAGCCACACGGAGCAATTCATCGTGCGTGCATTGCGCGACGCTAACGAATTGGCGCTTTCCATCGTGGCCGAAGAACATGGCCAGGTCATCGGCCACGTCGCACTGTCGCCCGTGGCCATCACCGACGGCCACCGCCACAAGGCCAAAGGCTGGTACGGCCTGGGGCCGATCTCCGTGCTACCGCAAAAGCAAGGACAAGGCATCGGCGCGGGCCTGATGGAACAGGCGCTGGCCGAACTGCGGGACATGCAGGCCGCAGGCTGCGTGCTCTTGGGAGAACCCACGTACTACGCGCGCTTTGGCTTTCAGGCCCATGCGGGCCTGCAACTGCCGGGCGTGCCGCCCGGTTATTTCATGGCACTGGCCTTCCACGGGCCAATGCCCGAAGGCATCGCGCAGTACAGCGATGCCTTCAACGCCGCCGCCTGAGTGCCAACGAAGGCGGCGGCGTGGTGTTCTTGATGGGCTGTTCGGATTCAACACCGGGCGCGGCCACTGCCGTGCCCGGATTTTTGAATCCACCGGCCCCAGCGCGAAACGCTGGGGCCGGTGCTGGCGTCATTCCTTGGTTTCGATGATCCACCACACGGCGCGCTGCAAGGCGCGGCCCGTGATGGGGTGAATGTCGGTGAGGTCGGCATGGGCCGTCCAACCCGAGGGCGGGCGGTAGCCGCGCACGTCGCCATCGCCGTGCCAGCGGCGGGCGCGCACCGTGCCGGGAGCGTAGATCGCCGCCATGCGCGGGTGGCTGGTGGTGGTGCGGGTCATGGGAATTTCTCCTTGCAGCGAAGCGCCCCGGTTTAGGCCGGGGCGCTTGCCTTCGGCACGGGTCAAGCGGCCAACGCTTCGGCGGGTTCACCCGCCACGGTGGTGACTGCCTCCGCACCGTCCTGCGAGCCTTGCTCGGGCACGCCATCCATCTTGAAAATGACGGGCATCCAACCCTTGCCGTTCACCAGCCGCTCGGCCTCGCGGGCAATGTCGGCCTTCTTGAGCTTCGCCAGCCGGTTGACGCTCTCGGGCGCGAATTCGCCCACGGCTTGCAGAACGGCCGCCTTCGGGACATGCTTGAAATAGCCTTCCGCAGTCGGTTGCCACCACGCGGCCATGTCGAGGCCCACGGCCTGCGCCAGTTCTTCGCCCGGCTGCTGCGCCGTGGCGCGCAGCGTCACCACATCCACCGTGGATGCCACGCACACGGCCAGTAGCTTGACCAACTCGCCTTGCCCCATCGCCAGCAGCGCGGCGAACAGTGCGGCGCTGTCCTCGGGCAACTTGCCGCCCCACGTCTGCTGCGATTCGCGGAGCGCTACGGCGGCGGGAGACTCGGGCCAGTCCGGTGCCATGCCTTCCAGCCGGTCTTGAATTTTCAGGCTCACGCCCAGCGGCATATCGTGGCCGTAGTAGCGGCCCTGAAAGACGGTCTGCACCATGCCATGCACCAGCACGGCCAGCGCCACCTGTGGATGCTGGGCTACCTCGATTTGCAGCGCCGCCGTGCGGTGCGCGCTCAGGCGTTGGGCCAGCCGGTCGGAAATCGCTGCGGCCTTGGGCTGCACGTCTTCCTCGCCTTCGTCATCGTTCGCGGCGTCCGGGTCGCTAAAGCCTTGGCGCAACTTCTCCAGCGTGCGAAGGGCTTTCGCCTCGGCCTCGCGCAGCAGCCCTCGATGAATCACGGCCTCGCCGTTGCGGTCGATGGTGACGATGGCACCGGCTGCGGCCTTCACATTCGCGCCGTATCCCTGCAAGCCTTCTTCCAGTGCCTGCAACTGCTCGCTCAGGGCTTCGCCTTCCTCCTGCAAGGCATCGGCCTTGTCCTCGTCGTCGGCGTCCATCGCGGCATCCACCGCTTCGGCCACCTCCTGCATCTTGGCTTGCAGCTTCTCGATGCGCTGCGCTTCGCGCTTGTTGGGTTCGCGCCGCTCCCTCGGGGCGCGCTGGAAGGCGTGCAGGTCGGCATGGGTCATGCCCGGCGTGGCATCGGCCCAAGCCCAGCCCTCGGCCTTCACCTCGGCGGCGATGCCGGTCAGCTTGTCTTGCGCCAGCCGTTCCAGCAGTGCGGCGTCGGTCAGATACACGCCCGCATCTCCTTCCGCGAACAGGTCACGCCGGATACCACCGCCCGCCTGCTCGTAGGCGTCCAACCCAACGAAGCGCACCAGCGGATGCCGGTAGGCGTCAATCTCGCGCTCGGTCAGACGCTCGCGCAAGTGCGAGGGGTGACGCTGCCACTGTGGGGCGTCGTAGTAGGCGGCTTCCTGTGCCGCGTGGTCATCCGTCCCGGCCAGGGCCATCAGTTGGTCAAGGCTCACGGCATCGGCGCGATAGTCCTCCATCAGGCGCGGCGAGACATTCGCCAGCTTCAAGCGGCGCTGCACCACCAGCGGCGTGACGGAGAAATCCGCTGCAATGTCCTCGATGGGACGGCCTTCGGCCACCAGCGCGGCGAACGCCTCGAACTGGTCAGCCGGGTGCATGGCTTCACGCTGCACGTTCTCGGTGAGACTGGCAGTGCGGGCCGTGCCATCGGCCACTTGCAGGCAAGGCACCTGCCAATCCTTGGCGATGCGGTGTTTCTTCGCCAGCAGCTTCAAAGCTGCGAGGCGACGGCCACCGGCCACCACCTCGTATTGCAGGCCATCGGCGGCGGGAATCACGATCAGGTTTTGCAGCAGGCCCACGCGCTGGATGGATGCGGCCAGTTCAGGGATGGACATGCGCGGGGTCTTGCGCACGTTGCGGCCCGTGGGGCGCAGCACCAGACGCGACAGCGGCACCAGGATCATGTGCTTGCTCGGGTCGGCGGCTTGCAGCACGTTCGCGGCGCTGTTGGCTGCGGTCTGGACGGCGCGGGCTTCGGTGGTGGTGGTAACGGCGTTCATGGTGAATCTCCAAACAAGTGAAACAAGGGAATGGAGGGGAAACCGCCCCTCCGGCGGGAAAAGCGCCAGAGGGGGTCAGGCTTTGAGAGCACGCATGCCATCGGCCAGCAGCCACAGGGCGCGGTTCAGGCGAATGTCCGAATCAATGCCCTGCACGGGGCGGGTCTGCTGGCGGCGTCCGTTGGTGCTGCGCCCGGACAGGCCGCCCTTGGTCAAGTTCTCCTGCGTGCGGTTGAACACGCTCCACAGGTCGGGGCGGCGGTCGTCGAAGCGGCGCGGCATCAGGATTTGTGATTCCGAGATCGGTGCGGGCTTGGTCGGGTCGTCGTACTTGAGGGCCAGCGCGGCGCGGGCGAACACTTCCGATTCACCGGCGTCCAGCGTGATGGCCTGCATGGATTCGCGCGATTCCTGCGCATGCTCGAAGCCACCCAGCACCTGATAGGCTCCCTCGATGACATGCCCGGCTACGTCGCCTTTGTGGGGCACGCGCACATCGCCCACGGTGTCGCCGCATACAAGGCCATTGCTGCACACGAAGCGGAACATGCCGCCCAGCAATTGATAGCTGCTCGTGCCGTCGTGCGAGTTCAGCAGGATGATTTCGTTGGCTTCGCGAGCGTTGATCTGGTTGGCATGGCGCAGGCGCAGCATGTGTTTCGTGTGCTCGCGCCGGCCCTCGTTGCGCACGCGGGTCTGGCACACCATGAAGGGTTGAAACCCTTCCTTTCGAAGCTCGGTCAACACGGCAGCCGTGGGGATGTAGGCGTATCGCTCGGAACGGCTCTCATGCGGGGCATCCGCGAAGATGGACGGGGCCACCTTGCGAATCTGGTCATCGGACAGAGGGGTTTCGCTGCGCTGCGCGGGGGAGTGGGAAGCAAAACGGGTTGCAAGCATGTCGTTCTCCTGAACAAAAAGGCTGTTGAAGAAAACCGCACACCGGATTCCTAGATTCGGAGCCCAGCCTTTCGGCTGTTCGGTGCGGTCGGCACGAGGAACCCGGTTGGCCCTGTTGCCACCGTCTTTCCTGAGTTCATCGCCCGCGACGGTCAGGAGCGCGCGGACGGGGGCCGTCAAGGAGACAAGCGCAGGGTTGGTGCGGCCCGCAGGCGCAGCCGAGGACACGGCCCTGCGCGCCTTGACGGCACATGGCCGCGGGCTACAGTCGCGAGCAAGGTGATGGAGTCAGGAAAGACGGCTGAACAAGGCAACGGCCATCCTTGTGTGCCGACCGCACGGCAAGCGAAGCGCGCAGGCCCGGATCTGGAAGCCGGGCCGGAGGCGTCAGTCGAGCAGCGCGAGGGAACGATGGAAGCCCGATAGGGGCGAGACGCCGAAGGCGGCTCGATGCGCAGCACGACAGCGCGACCGGCCATCTCCCAGTTGGCCGGGGACGCCCTGACTTCAATGCTCGATGAAAACCACGCCCAGGACGAACTTTATGCACAAGGCATAGAGGGAGTTGGCTCTGCTGTTGAAACTGCGGTTGGTTTCTGGCCGATCCGGCGCAGCCGGTTCGGCGGTCTTCGAGGGGCGCCAAGCATCGCGCGGCGGGGATAGCCCGCAGGGCTTTCCCCTGGAGGCAAGCGAAGCGCGTAGCGCCGCAGGCGCGAAGGCATCGGCATCGGACGCAGCAAAAGAAAAAGGCGCGTCGTCCTCTCGGGCGACGCGCCAGGTTGCCAACGCGCGATCAGTTCGCCGCCGGCGACACCATCGCTTCAAGCTGCTCGATGACGCCCGGCTCGACGAAGACGCAAGGCTGGTTAGCCTCGATCGGGACGTTGAACATCTTGGAGAACACGTGACGCTTCAGGTGCGCCAGCCGGCCCGTTCGATAAGCCTGCTCGGGCTTCACGCTGCCATTCGGCGAGCCGCTGCGCTGCGGGTCGCATTCGACCAGCGCGACGAAATCATCGTCGGCCAGCTTCTGGTGTTCGGCGCACAGACCCCAGCCTGTCGTCGTGTGGCGCTCCATGCTCGCGCGCAGGCGCTTGTCGAGCAGGATGGCGCCGGTGTCGAAGGCCACGCCGCAGACCAGGCAGACGTGTTGTTCCATCGAAACGTGTGATTTGTCGTTCATGACGATCTCCGGTTGCTCGGGCGGAATTGCCCGGAACCGTCGTCAGCACGGCGCAGACAGACATTCACTCTCTCCTGGTTGCTGGGCTATTCGGGTGAGCACACCGACATGCCGTTGCCGAAGAAGCATTCATGCGAATGCATCGATGCCGAACGTCCACGGGTCGTCCCTGGGTGTGCTACCAAGCGGTATTCTGGGCACTCGGCACATACGCGTCTTGCCCGCCAGTGCATGGCGAGTTGACTTTGTATGCACAAGGCAAAATCCGGTTGACCGCAGCCGGACGCTACATCGTTAGCGGGCCGTTTTCTTGGTGTAATTTCGGATTCAGCGCCAGCTATCGTTGCTCCCTTTGACCATGTTGAAACCCGTCGTCACTGTTCCTGTTTTTGCCGTGCATGGCCTGCTCGACGGCGCGCGCAGCAAAGGACTGGCCACCGAGTCCTGGCTGGATGGCGTTCTGGCGCAGGCCCGCATCGCCGAGTCGCTGCTGCATCTGGAGCAGTCGCGTGTGACCATAGAGCAATACATCGCACTCTTCAGTGCCGTGAAGAACAGCTTGGACGACGAATGCCTAGGCCATCTACACGGTCGGCCGTTGCGCTGCGGCAGCTTTGCGCTGATGGCTCGCTCTACGCTCGGGGCCAAGACGCTGGCAGCCGCCTTGCAGCGCGTGAGTGCATCCTTCGCCCTGCTGCAGGACGACGTGGCGCTTGTGCCCGTCTCTGATGGCTTGCTCAAGGGTGCTGCTCTGGACGTGCGCCACGCCCTGGGCAAACATTCAGACTTCCTGCACGGGCTGCTGTTGCGCGTTTTCTGGCGTCTGCTGGTATGGCTGCACGGCGGCCGACTGGTGCCCAGAGGGCTCGATTTTGCCTTCGAGCCACCGCCGCGTGCCGCAGACTATGCCCAAATCTTCTCGGGCACGTTGCGGTTCGGGCAGGCGCGGTCGGCGGTCTGGTTCGAGGCATCCGCATTCACGCAGCCGATGCGCCGTGACACCGCCGCGCTCCAGACCTTTTTGCGTGCCACACCGGGCAACCTGATCGGCCCGCGTCTAATCGAGCGGACAGCCAGCGCGCGGGTGCGCGCGCTATTGCAGCAAGCGTGCCCGGAGTGGCCCGATCTGACTGTCGCCGCGCAGCGCTTGCACATGTCGGTCAGCGCACTGCAGCGGCATCTGGCCGTGGAGGGCAAGTCCTTTCAGGTGCTGAAGGACGAGTTACGGCGCGACATGGCGATCGTTCGGTTGACCAGCACCGATGCCGCGCTGAGCGCCATCGCCGCCGAGTTGGGGTTCGCCGACGGCACCGCCTTCCAGCGGGCCTTCAAGTCATGGACCGGCAGCACGCCAGGCGTCTATCGTTCGCGCACCCAAAAAACGTAGCGCTGCTTCGACGCGGTCGCACTCAAAGCGACGAGCACAGATGCCCGCCATCCACTGGCACGCAGGCGCCGGTCATCCACGACCCGGCCTCGGTCGCGAACAGCAGGAACAGACCGTTGAGCTCCTCCGGCTTACCCAGGCGGCGCATCGGGATGCGCTTGATAAGCGCCTTGCCATGGTCGGTATCCCACATGGCATCGGTCATCTCGGTGTCGATGTAGCCCGGCTCGATGGCATTGACGCGAATGCCGTGGCGCGCCCATTCGAGCGCCAGGCTCTTGGTCATGTGCACGACTGCAGCCTTGGACGTGGCATACAGCATGGCGCCCGGCATCACGCGTTCGCCCAGGATCGATGCGATGTTGATGACTGAGCCTCCCCGCCCC
>BNWE01000019.1 GCA_025998595.1 Alphaproteobacteria bacterium
CACACTCGATGATCCTGAGCGCACCATGCCTTGAACAACCTGAGGCAAATTCTTTAATAAAACCTTACCTAATCCATCAAAATATTCTGAAATAATCCCAATCATTTTATAGCTCCAACCATAACTCTTTGAAATAGTTTACCATAAGTTATGGGGTGGAGTAAGGTATGGGCTCCCCTTGTGTACCTTTCTCTATCATTCATCCTCTGAGTCTAAAACTTCTAATACGCTAAAGCAATTCACGCTAAAGCGTAAGGTTTATAACCGACACGTGGAAAATAAACACAGTTCCAGCTGCTTTTGTAGCTGGGACTCATGGGCGTTTAATTCCACGCTTGTTTTATAAAAATTTAAGTAATTTGAGTAAGAGTTTTTCATCTATCAAGCATAAAAAATACATTCTTCAGGAACGACTAAATAACTCTACTTGTGTTTTTTTGACAAATCTTTGACCGATTTTTCATCTGCGACATTCGTCGGCTTTTTTCAGAGAGTCTATTCATAGTAGAAATTCTGTCAGCGGTTTTTGGATGTGATCTAACGTAAGTCGGAAAATTGAAGTGGCGAATCGAATTGTTTTTGCCCGTTGGTGCGCTTCGTTTGCAAATGGACGTGGAATATCGATTGCCAGGGGGCTAGAGCTAATGCATTATTGCTTCTTGAGATGCTCCTTCTTAAGCTAGAAGAGTGGTTGCACCTTTTTGAAGAAAGCGGCAGCTTTTTCTCGAAGATCAGCCACATTTTCTCGAAGAGCAGCTACATTTCTTCGAAAAGCTTCATCTTGATCTTTTTGGAGGGCGCCAACCAGACCTTTTTGAATGACTGTTCTCTGACCTAGAATGATTGATGCTTTTGCTAGAAGGCATGCTGATTCCTCTATTATGGTTTTAAGATCGTGAGCCGCAGGATCTGATGCTTCAGCTTGAAGAGCCTTTGTTTTGGTTTGAAGATCGACAAGTTGATTAAAGATAGCTCTAGCCCGAGCGCGGAGACATTCTGCTAGAATTGGAAGATAATCACCTCTAAGTTCTTCACATTTTTTCTCGTCAATTTGGGGAGAGCTACTTGATGAACTGCTACTTGGGCTTGGAGGGGTGCTGCTTATTGACGATACGCACTGATCAAGAACTGCAAGCTGTATTGGGGCGTTGATATCGTTTATCAAACGAGACGGGAATCCAAAAACTCCAACCATTTTATATTCTTCTGGATTGTCGCGTACTTTTACTATTATAGGAGATCCGCTATCGCCAAGTCCCATTTTATCGACAGCGCCTCCCACTAGAACTTCCAATTTTTCCTGTTCCGTTGCCTTCTTTAAATACGATCCATAAATAAAATATGGAGTCGTATAGCCTCCTGCTTCAAACATGCTGTTAACTTCATATGGTGTTTTGGCGAATAATCCTCGCGGAGCTTGCGGTCTCGCGGTCGAAGCGTTTTTTCTCATAGCTTCTGTGTCCAAAAAGATTCCTCCCAAACCAACAGTAGAACATGTTCCATTGTAAGCTTTAAAGTCTAAATCGACTGGATCAATAAGGACGTCACCTTCTTTTTTATCCTCGAGAATTAGAAGAGCATAGTCCTCTACCCAAGGGGCTTCGCCTGATCGAAAGAAACAGACTTTTTTCACTTTGCGCCCTTTTTCCACTTTGTGCTCTTTATCCACAACATTAAATCCACTTTCAGAGTTCGGAATAAAATAAACATCATAAACATCCTCTTTTTTTTCTTTTTTTTGAATGATGGAAGGAATATTACCAAGATCCTCAACAATCGCAATTTCATTTTTATCAAGAAGACCTTCAACATATTCATAGTCGTTTCCGCTCTTCTCTTTTCCATGAGCTGTATTCAAATCTTCCATATTCAGAACATTGTGAGCGGCTGTAATTACGACATTACCTTTGAGTTCTGGAGGCATAGTACCCCATTCAATCAAAGTTCCAGTTCCAACATCAAGACTTCCCATACCGCCATTTTCATTAGTAACTCTACCAACAGATTTAGCGATTTGCTTATAAAGCAGTTTTTTATCTTTGTCTGATCCTGTATCACCAACACAATTCATAATTGCGTCTATGAGATCACGGTCAGAGTTTTCTTCACCGACGCAATATTTCCTTCGCATTGCGGCAATTATAAGTGGGGCATCTATTTTTGCTTTTTCCAATTCTTCACCCATGCCTTCCTTCCCCTTTGACAGTTTTTTTAAAACACATTTTTCGATTATCGCATAACCAAAGGCAGCAGGTAGTTCAGTTAGATTTGATAGAGCGTTATCGAATTTTCCACTTAGATCTCCTGAAGATTTATTGGAAATTAAAACGTCAACAGCATTTTCAGCATCTTCGACCGGTTTTTTAGCCGCTTCCGAATGTGCAAGAATACATACGCTACACAATAACGATGTAATTGTTAGTAGATTATTTTTCATAACTTCATCTCCTTAGAATAAGATCACATAATCTAGCATTATAAGACAAGAAAGTTAAGAAAATGTTAACAATATGGCTAGGCGCAAAAAAGATGTTTTTTTTATAATTAGGCTTTTTTACGCTGATTGCGTGAAAAAGTTCTTGCTTTTTGCAAAAATATAATATATAATCTCGTCAGATGTAAGGAAAGGAAGTTAGGTATGAAAAAGTTTATTGCGGTTGCTTTTAGTTATGTTATCCACGGTTGTGGAAGTGTCTATGCTGTTGATAGTTCTTGTCAGGATCCGCGCATAGAACAGATGCGGGTTGCGCGGGAGGACGAATTACAAAAGTTTGCGCGCGAAATCTGCGGACAAACTGATTCTGTGCAAACCGATTTTGAAATAGCCTGCGGAAATTCGAAGAAAACTGAAACTATTGGGAAACTAATAGAAACTGTGTTGGATATCCAAGAAAAGATCTATTTTTTTGGTCGAGATATACCTATTATCGAGCAAGCTAAACTCATTACGTCAGTCAGAAATGTTCTAAATCTTGCTTATGGTTGGCGAGGTTTATGTAAAAAATATCCACCAGAAGAGCACGCTACACATGAGCAGTTGGTGGTTGATTATCTCAAGAGAGGTATTAAAGAGTTGAATGGACTTGCTAAGGCTTTTTCGGAACAAAAAGTTAGCGTTTTGCCATCAAGTATTTTGCCTAAGGAGGCAAAAAGAGCCAAGGAATTGTATCAGCGAATATCAAACCTAAATTCATATGATATTGAAAGACTCATAATGAATTCTAAAGATCTCATAATGCAATTTTTTTGTTCTACTGAAAGATTTAAAGAAATTCTATTGGGTACAGGCAACAGCATCACACGAAATGAGCAGGATAATTTGAAACTCCTTCAGCATAATATTGCAAAGCAAGACTCATATGAAGGCGTATTGAGTATTGTTGGATATCCTGTTTTTGTACTTGGGATTAGAAGCTTCATGAGTTATCTGGTTCGTGTCTGTGAAAAACATGGAGCGGCCAGAGATGCTGGGGCAACAAATGAGCTGAGAGATATTTTTCGTGATGGGACTAGATATGTTAAGCAAGATCCTCCTCCCGTGGAAGAAGATAAATTGCGTGAGCTAGCAAAACAAATAGGATCGGATCTAGAAGGAGCCAAAAAAGCTGTAGAGGCAGCTGCACTAGTAGCAACAGCAGTAGCAGAATTACGAAAAGCGCTACAAGAAAAAGCACCATCAGAGAAGGCACAAGAACGACGAAAAGCACTATCAGAGAAGGCGCAAGAACTACTGCATCTACTAAGCGAAGTGCCACCAGAAGTACAACCGATCGTTTTTGCAAATGGAGTAATGTATAAAGGTGAACATATCTATGTGGGGGAGCAAAATAGTCGTGGAATACTTATGGGCATGGATGAATCCTATTATGAGGGAGATGTAGGGAAAGATTTAGAACCTCATGGAAAAGGAATCATGATATTGCCTACTGGCCTCAAGTACGAGGGAGAGTTTGTGAATGGCAAAAAAAGTGGAGAGGGAATATTGTGGTATGCAAATGGAAACAACTTTCAAGGAAAATTCAAGGACGATGAAATATATGATGGAATTCGAAATTTGCCCAATGGAAAAAGTGAGCAGGGACGCTTTATAGATGGAAAATTAAACGGAAAAGGAAATATACAATATCCCAATGGAGATTGGTATGTTGGTAATATTCTGGAGGGGTTGCCACATGGAAAAGGATGGAAAAACATCGGGGAAGATAAGACTTATTTTGGTGAGTGGGAACACGCTAAGAAAAGAAAAGGAATACTCATGTATTCCAATGGAGACTTCGATGTAGGAGATTTCAAAAATGATAAAATGCAGGTTGGAATTAGTTGTACCATAAGTGGCGATAACAAGCTGAAGTTTGATTATGTGGAAATATCAGAAGATGGTGTAGTAGAAGATGGTGTAGTAGAAGATGGTAAAGTGAAAATGTGGGTAATATCCAAAAGTTTACTATCTCAGATAGCAGGAAAAACGGGAGA
The DNA here is from genome assembly GCA_025998595.1 of Alphaproteobacteria bacterium. The sequence goes on from BNWE01000019.1 coordinate 4,474, forward strand.
ATCAAAAGCGCAAAAAACAGACAAGGCAATAACGGCAGCAAAGGCAATACTATCAGATATTTTTCAAGAGGAAGCGACACCGTCGAACGATATTATTCAAAAGAAGAATGAGAAAGTGTACTCTGAACTGCAGAGAGCCGATCGTATTATGATAGACAATTTTCGTTGTCGATAAATAAGGAGTTTAATGTTGCGTTGTGAGCACATTCCGTGAAACTTCTAACTCTGCTTGTAGTCTCTTTCGAGCAATTCTTTGAAGTATCTCGCTTTTTTAATGTGAGATACTTCAGTTTTCTTGTTTAGTTTTGATAGGCAGCTTTTTATTAGCTCATAGGCTCGTGGGTAATTTCTCAACAGCATTTGTTCCTGAGCCAGCATCAGCTGAGAAAGTCCTTCGCGGCCTTTTTTTCCATAGGCTTTGGCGAGCAATCGAAAGATTTCCTCGCTCAGATAATCGATGTATTTGGCGGATTCCAAAATGGAAATGGCCTTGTCGATGTTCTTGCCGTGTTCCAGAAGAGCGTTGGCGTAGTCTATTTTTATCAGAATGCTTGTTTTGTCATTGCAGATGGTTTTGTAGATTTCAATAGCTTCTTTTATTTTTCCAGATTCGTACAGCAGCTGAGCCATTGTTTCCTTATAGTATATATCGTTGGGATTGGCCGCTATTAGGTCACGCACTATATTTAACGCTTCGGACGTCTTGCCGATTTTATGAAAATATATGACTTTGGAATAGGGATCGGTTGGCACATCGGATCTGCAGTCTATGACTTTCAAATGCGACTGCAGCTTTATCCGAAGACGATTGTATTTTTCGACGAGTTTTTGAGTCGTTTTCTCATCCACGATGTTTGCGGGATTTTTTTCCGAAAGTCTATTCATGGCGGAAATTCTATCCGCAGCTTTCGGATGTGATCTAACGTAAGTCGGAAGATTGGAGCCGCCATTTAGAATATCCATGTCTTCAAATTCGTGAAATACGTCCGTTAGTACGCTCGAAGAATATCCCATTTTCAGCAGATAGGAGGCGCCCAGCGCGTCGGCTGCGAGCTCTTCACTTCGAGAATATCTGAGAAAGAAGCGTTCGTCGGAAATTGCATAGCCCAGTAGAAGAGCCATGGCGTCTGGAGAGCCCGTGACGGCCGCTCCTATTATGGAAGCAATCATTACCGCCATGAGATTGGTGCTCCTGCTCTGGAGTGCTCCCATGAGTCTATTTATATGTCCGGCAGCCATGTGCGCAATTTCATGGCTCAGAATTCCAATTATGTGTGCGGGATTTTTGAATTTTAACAGTAATCCGGAATTAACAAAGATGTATCCGCCTCCAATGGTAAAAGCGTTTATGCTATTGGAATTTATCACATATACTTTAGCCGTCTCCGGATTCAATCCCGCCTCCTTGAATATGGGCTTGGCCATTTCCAGCAACGTCTCCTCTATTTCAGCGTCCCGAATGACGGAAATGCCACCACCATCATCATCTTCAGCGGTAATTGTGAAAAATACCAAAAACGAGAGAACGAGAAAGCCTGCCTTCATAAAGTACTATTCCTCAATTTATTTATGGTCTCCAATATATTGAGAGCGGTTTCCGTTACGCCTTTGTTTTCGTATATCGAATGAAACTCGTTCTGGTGGGACATATCTTCCTGCGCCATGCTCATGCGCTTTTTTATGACTTCTTCCGAATCTGTGCTGCGGGCTCTTATGCGCTGCTCCAGCATTTCTAGGGAAGGAGGCACAATGAAAAATCCAAAGACCGGCAATCGAGAAACAGCCTTCTTGATTTTTCCAAAGCCTTCCCAATTGGCCACCAGGAGCGCATCAATTCCGGCGTTTGTTTTTTCAAAAACAGTTGATGCCAAAACGCCGTAAAATTTTCCATAGACTTCAGAGCACTCCAGAAAGTCGTTGTTCTTTATATGCTCGAGAAAATCATCTTCGGATATAAAAAAGTAATCGTTTCCGTCCACTTCCTTACCTCGTTTTGGTCTCGTTGTACATGTAACAACCCTAGACAATGAACTATCGACACGCAGAATCTCCTCTGTCACTGATGTTTTTCCCACAGCAGATGGACCAGAGATCACAAATAAACATCCTTTTCTCATAAATCAATCAATCCATACCAAATCTAATATTGGCATTATAGCACATAAATCATTTGACATCCAAACCCTTTGGTAGATTCTGTAGTGCAAGAGATAGCATTATTCTCATGCTTACGCCGCCGGCTTTTAGGGTGTGCTCAACACCGTCGACTTTTACTTTGCTTTTCCTCTTTATTGGGAAATTTATCTCTGCTATACATCCCAATTTCTTGTTTATTTTCTTTTCTGCTCCTATTCCAATCGTTGGAACCATTGCATTTATTTTAACTTTAGTATGTTTATATTCATCCACATTATCTAAAATGTAATTGTATGATAAAGATAATCTCGAGACTCCCAATTTTAAAAATGCAACGAGTTTCTGAGATTTTATGTTGTATCCGCATTTTACTGCCAGGGATGGAGTGAACATACCTGTTTCCAGAAATCCATTTTTTAAACCATGTCTATCAATAAGATCGTCGTAGCTTTCGTTCAGATTTCTCCAATCGCCATCATTGCTCTCAATTCTCTTTTTTTTCGAGATATCACACATTACGCAAACACTCAGTAAAAGCCCCTTTTTGAAAGATTTTGCATAGTCCAGACCTGCGGTTAGGTGAAACATACTCATAGAATTCGTCGTAGTAGTTTCTCCGTCCTTTATGGATGCGCCATAATTTTGCATTGTCATTCCAAATCCCGCCAATCCTTTTGCGCCGTCGAAGGAAACGGCGTTTTGTACGGCTGTATCACTTACGTCGGCTTCGATTTCCGGTTCAAATGCATTATCTTTGCCCTTTCCAAGATCGGTTTGCTCGGTTTCCGGCTCAAATTCATCATTTTCCTGAGAATCGTCCTTCGAATACGCATTAAAGAAGCATAAAACGAAAAATATACAGGCTAAATTTCTCAAATCATCCTCCATAAAAAGCATTGATATCCTAGCACAGCCATCGTCAGTTAACAAATTTTAAATAAATTTACTGTATAAGCTTTTATATGAGATATGGCGAGTTAAACAGAAATAGAATCACTATAACAGCACTAATGATAGTTGGACTGATCTTTAGTGTAGTCTCCTATTACAACACATTCGGATGGCACATCAATTTTCTAGACACGGACGATCACATGAGAGTGGTCAGAATTCGTGAGTTTTTTACGCATTTTGATCTATCCAATAATGTAATTGCCAGATGCAATGTTCCCTTTGGCTGCAGTTTGCATTGGACTCGTTTTTACGATTTTTTACTGATAATTCCATCGTATTTGCTTAGTTTCTTTACCGATTCCATAAATAATGCAATTGATTACGTCTGTTTCTGCGCTAGTCCAATTATGAAATGCGTGAGTATCGCTGTTTTTTTTCGAATAGGTTGCAGAATTTTTAAAAAATACGATGTGAACATACTAGTCTCAATATTTTTGGCTCACGTTATACTCATTAATTCCTATTCTTTTGGAAGACCGGATCATCATGCGTTCATCATTTTATTTGAGTTGCTATTCATCGATGCGGTCATTAGGATCGTGTGCAATAATTTCAATAGGACAAAAGACTATGCGTGGGCGTCATTAATATCGGCACTGTGCGTATGGATATCTCCGGAAACATTGATCCCCATTTTGGTCGTAGATGCGCTGTTCTTCTTTCTGGCCATTGGAGGAATCGGTAGCTTAAAAAATTTACTTCTGCAAAATACTTTGACGGCCTTATTCGTGGGAGTGATAATACTGGATTCCATATCGAACAAACTAATCTTCTTTACTATTATGGTGCTTGCAGCACTGGCGTTTTCTGCTTCGCTACCTTCGGAAATGTACGCAAGATATGTTTGCAAAATTAGAGTATGGATGGAAAAATTGAAGAATGTTGTGGTCAGACCTGACACTAGATCCAATAGTAAGATTAGGTATGTGCTGTACGCGCCGACGATAAAAAGCCTCAACGGAGGACGTTGGCTCAGCTGGTTCATTGTGTGCCCATTATTTTTTTTTATTCCTTTTTTCCCTAGAATTTCAAATATTGAATACGACAAAATATCGATTGTACATTTCTCATTGTTTATCTGCGCATCTATTTTTCTATTGATGGTTGCGCCACGTGCGCTTATTAATTCAGCTTTTACATCGAAAATAGTGCAAAAATATCATTCGAAAGAAGATAGTAAAGTAGAAAACGAGTCCAGTGTCACGCTGGGATGGACGCTGGTAGCATTGATCTGTGTCGCTGCGGTATTTCTTATCACATATCCGAAGTTTTTTCATGGAATGGAAGGCGATATCAGCGAGTACGTAAAATTAATTTGGCTTAGCAAAGTACATGAGATGATGCCGGTGCTTGCCAGTGAATTCGGAATTGATTTTATGATATATGCATTGGTTACGCTCATAGCTGCAACAAATAAGATTCATAGTTTGATAGATAAGCGTCTCTGCAGATCCAGCATAATATGGTTGATTTTCATATTGAATGCCATATTTTACACGATATTGACGTTTTTCTCCGTAAGAATGCTTCAATTTTCAGTCTTGTTCGGCCTTCCTATGTTGGTCGATTTGGGAATGAATAGTAAACTAACCGAATCATTCTCTAGAATTTCCCGCGTAATATTGACGTTTTCTCTTACGATCGGAGTTTATTTTACATCCAGCGTGATGTTGGACCCGTTTACTGCAAGCGTGACGCTGACGCTGGACTCGTTTACTTTAGATTCAACATCGCATCCCTATAAAGCAATAGATGATTTATCTGACATACCGGTAGTGATTATGGCCTCGTCTAACGATGGTCCAAAACTCCTGTATTACACAAAACATAGCGTTGTCGGAGCTCCATATCATAGGCAGCAGGAGGGAATAATATCGTCCCATAAGGTTATGCACGATGTGTTTTCCGAAAAAACCGTGGGGAAAATACTACTGGATACAAACTCCTCATATATTTTTATAAAAAGGTCAAATTATACACACAAAAAGGCAGGTGGCAAGACTAGCTTGGCGGGCATGATCGTTCATAACATAAACGTACCACCGTGGATAACCATCGTGAAATTACCTAAGAAATTCGACGATATAACCATAGCCAAAGTAAACAAGAAAATGCTAATGGAACGGTTGAAGTGACGTCGTGAAGACATCCGTGCATAAGATTTATCTTTTCCAGCATCACGTTGGCTTATTTCTTTGCCGCCAACTGTGTCGCGTTATGCATAAGATAGGCCACAGTCATGGGGCCAACTCCGTTGGGAACCGGGGAAATCGCTCCGGCAATTTCGGATACAGTATCGAAGTCCACGTCGCCAACGATTTTCTTTTTACCATCGATTTCCAATCGGTTTATGCCAACGTCAATGACAATGACGCCGGGTTTTACGAAATCTTTCGTTATGTATTTTGGTTTGCCGATGGCGCTAACGATTATATCGGCTGTTCTGCATATTTCCTGGATATTCTGTGATCTGGAATGCAGCGTTGTAACGGTGCAATTTTCATTTAGAAGAAGCTGTGCCATTGGTTTTCCCACGATAGACGATCTTCCCAATACAACCGCATGCAAGCCGGATAGGCTTCCTCTATGCGTGACAAGTCCATCTGGTGCTTGCAACGCATGTATTTTATTATTGTGGTCAGCGTCACGCCGGTGGATAAGATGGAGCACTCCGGAAGGCGTGCATGGAGCGATGCACGGCTCTCCGGTAAATAATCGCCCTTGATTGATGGTAGTCAGGCCATCCACGTCTTTTTCCGGATCAATGAGATCCACAAGCTTTCGAAAATTAAGTCCATTGGCCAGCGGTGACTGCAGCAGAATAGCATGTACTGTATCGTCTTCATTTAGATTTCGCAGGAGATCTGCAACTTCATCGCTACTAACGTTGTCGTCCAGCTTGTGTATAGTCGATTTTATTCCCAACGATTCCGCCAACTTAGATTTTTTGAGGACATAAATTTCGCTTGCTGGATCAGAGCTAGCATTTACAAGTGCAATACATGGAAGTATTCCTCGCGCTTTCAGTTCTTCGACTTGCTCGCCTATGGTTTTGCAGAAATCGTTCGCTATTTCTTTTCCGTTTATTATGGCGCCCACTGTATCCTCCTGACTTATAATAAAAGTTTTCTCAATACTCCGTCGATGATGAGATCAAAAAACTTCAATAACAACAGTAATACAACAGGAGAAATATCAAATGATCCCGATAGTTGCGCCGGTATTCTCTTTCTTACTGGATCTAACATGAAATCAGATATTCTGCTAATGCCGTTTATAAGTGACCACATGACTTGGTTTCTATCGTTTAGTATGTTTGCTATAATCAGCCAACCCAATGCAACGTCCACAACAACAACCGTCATCGCTAAACTAATGACAGATTTGATGAGCCATAGAAACGCCCAGAGAATAATGTCCATATCAAACTCCATAGTAATAATTGAAAAGATGCGGTCCTCATGCCGGAACGCTCATCTCTTCAATCTTGATACTACCATCTTTACCAGAAGATATTTGATTAATTCTTAATTGTGTCGATTCTAGTATCTCATCGCAATGTTTTTTCAACAGCGTGCCACGTTCGTATAGAACAACGGATTCCTTCAGAGATGACTTTCCTTCTTCGAGAATTTTCACAATACTTTCCAATTCCTTGAGGGCGTCTTCAAATTCCATTTTACTAATGTCTTTTATCATCTTATCATATCCAAGCAACAATTACAGATAGAATACACAAATGATGGATCTTTTTACATGGTTTTTTCTGGAAAAGTTAATTCGCCGATAACAGAGGATGTATTTTTCATTCTGAAACAGCTGGAAGCACATGGACACGAAGCGAGAATAGTCGGAGGGGCGGTTCGGAATTTTCTCTTAAATACTGCGATATCCGACATCGATATTGCTACTACCGCACTTCCTTCAGAAGTGATTACTATTTTTAAGGAAGAATCAGCATCGAAAATAGCGCTCGCATATGTTTTGGAAGATAGCAAAAAGGGAAACGCCAGTGTTGCAAACATGCATGGAACGGTAACGGTCGTGTACAATGGAAAGCCATACGAAATAACAACGCTCCGTCGTGATGTTAAGACGTTCGGCCGAAAGGCGCAAGTGGAATTTACAAAATTCTTCGAAGTCGATTCTTGTAGACGTGATTTTACTATGAATGCCATCTACATGGACAAAAACGGACGGATATTCGATTACCACAATGGCATACAAGACATTGCTGATGGAAATGTGCGATTTATAGGAGAGCCAGCAGAAAGAATAAAAGAAGATTACCTGAGAATTCTTAGGTATTTTCGTTTTGTTGCTCTCTACGGTGCTTACAAAGTCAACGAAGAGTATCTGGAAACAATAAATTCGCTGAAGGACAATCTGACCATTCTATCTGGCGAGCGCATTCTTTCGGAATTACGGAAAATATTGACGATTGATGACAGCTACAGAATAATTCCACCAATGACGCCGTCACTGAACGCGTTGTTTGACCTGAGCTGTAATCCTCTGGAAATCTGCGTCCAAATGGAAACATATGACAGCTTGAGTCCGACGGAACGTCTTGGAATTTTACTGAAATTCTCGAAATGCGATATGAAAACTCTAGTAAGTAAATACAAATTTCCTAGGGACATCAGTCGCTTTCTTTTTCTTCAAGAATCCGGAAGTAGTATTGGAGAAATAAAACGAAAATTGAAGACTATTCGCAAAGAATCAAGAAAATTTTTTATCAACTACATGGCTGTATTGCTTTATCAGCAGGGAATTATATCCATTGAAAATGCAAAAGCTTTAGTTGAAGAACTAGAAAAATTCTGCAATTCCGGATATGTAGATTTCAATTTTCGTGCAGATGACATAAAAGATTACAATCTTTCTCCGGAAAAACTCAAAGACGTAATGATGGCAACTAAAAATTTCTGGCTAACATCGGAAAAAGATATTGGAAAAAAAGAATGTATAGGTTTTGCAATTACGAACTGTGCGGGATTATAGCGGAGCTGCTTTTGTACAGTAACAGGAGAAATGGTTTGATCACCAAAAATATTATCATTTTCTTGCTCACTGCGTTATATAAGAAAAGACAAAAGAGAGATATCGAACATGCCGACAATCGTTTCTCGGAGCGATATATATCACTCTATATCAGTTTATTGGAAATCCTTAATAACAAAAGGTATCAATATAAAGATCTGGATGTGAAATTTAACTTCTCATGCGATCCATTAAGCAACTTTGCCTTTATAATCGGATGTCGCAAAGATTTACAGAATAACTCGCAAAACATTGCTTTTTTGGATTAAGAATTTCCAATTATGAGGTCAATGGATTTATCAAAAAATGTTTGTCTTGGTTACGGCTTTGGAGTGCCATTTTCATCTTTTTTATCATCATAGAGAAATGTGTGCCAACCGGCCACATTCAGCGTCAGCGCTGAAAAATGAGGCAAGCACAAACGATGAACAAGCTATTAAAATTTTATTCATATCATCAGTTCATTCATATCAAATACCACTTGAAGAGCTGCTGCTTGTGTTTTCAGTGGTATTAGGAGGCAAAAACTCGTATTTATTTTCGCCACAATAAATTCTGTTCAATTCATTTACTGTATTTATGACATTTTCACAAAACCTATCTTCTCTAGTACCATCTCTTTCATAGACACGAACCAAATGGCGAATGAAACTCCTAACTCCAGATTTAAAAACAGGGTATCCAACAATACCTAACTCGTAGGAGTATGACATTGATCTTGGCGATCTTGGCGATCTTGATGATCCTGGTGATGTTGGCGATCTTGATGATCCTGGTGATCCTGGTGATTTTAGTGCATTTGGCATACGTCCACCAAACAGGTTATGCCAATACATCCGCTCATTTTTCGTGATGTTCCCGCCTGTACCTAACAGAATTTCTTCAAATCTTTTTGTAGAACCAAAAGACCTTATCATGAGAGTCTCAGAGTCATGTATATATTTATTTATCTCAGCATTTGTCAAACCTGATATTTCTCTATACAATCTCTTTGCCTCTTCAACTTCTGCTGGCTCGAGCTTTGTTGGCAAAACGCGAATTTGATCTTTGACTACGTTAGCAGAAAGGTTCAATTGCTTAGTTTTCTCTCTGAGATTCTCAATCAGCTCCAAATCGCTGTTCGTGATATCTGGCGACTTTTCCTGCAAAGCGCAGACTATCCATAGAATATCGTCGATAGACTTCAAAAAATCAACTTTAATGCCGGCACGCACATCTCGATTAAAAATAAAAAATCGCTTTTGAATATTATTGGCTGCTTGCACAAGTTCCTTGACCGTTCCATTCGAAACGCCGCAACTGGGATTATCGCCTAATTTTCCAATAAGCTCGTCACAAACTTTGTAGATAGTATCATTAAAAATACTAGTTTGTTTTTTGATCTCATCAGCAACCGTTCTAAAAGCACTCAATCGTTCTTGAGCTTGTTTATCTAGGCCAGAAACACAGATATCATGAGGCATTTCAGAGGCACAAACTCCACCATAACTGAGAATGACATAGCTAAAAGCAACTTTAATAATTTTCATAATTACTCTCTATCCTTTACCCGCTGGACAATGTATATCGATTCTCTTCCAAAATCAAAACCCACTTCGAGAAATTACTTGAACTCTGGTTTTGGGATCACACAACCGACAGGCTAAGGGGCTAGTGGTTAACCCTGGCGCACAATACCTGCGGTACACTTACACCTTAGGATCCAAACGCCAAGTTCGACCTAACTCCCCCTCAAATTGCAACCGACTTCACAAGAAGCCTAAGACTCAATCAATAATCCAGTCACTCATCCGAATGAGTGTGGCACAGATTAATTCTTAGATTCAGCATCGTCTAGTTTTAGCACTTCTTCGCCCAATTTAAGAGCTTCTTCAGCAGTTTTCTTCTCTGCTTCGACTTTAGGTTGCTCCTGTATATTACCTTCAGCTGCTGGAGCTGGAGTGCTTGCTTCCGGTTTGCTTTCGGCGGCATTTTCTGCTGCAGCTGGAGCCGGAGTGCCTACTTCCGGCGCCTTAGCATCTGCAGCATTTTCTGTTGTTGCTGCTGTGCCGCCACCGAACAATCCCTTGAACCATTCAGAAAAAGAAAAAGCATTGGCGCTTTCTAAAAACAGCGATACGGATATCACAGCTGACCAGAACAATATTTTATTCATAATTACCTCTCATCTTCAAATGTACGCAAAACTAAAGATATCAAACAATAGTTAACAAATCATTAAAAATACGAGAAAAACTCAAGAAAAACACAAGAAAAAATTTTTGCGAAAACTATAAGCCGGATTCTGTGGAAATATATTCCGATGGTCATTCATCTTGTGTTTATGTTACCATAAACATCCAGCGATCTACCCGAATAACTCTGCCTGTAATATCAGCATAAAATGCTGCAAAACAGGTCTATGTGGAGGCCATATAAGGTATTCCTATTTGATCTTGCTCCAGGTGGGGTTTGCAATGCCATTATCGTTGCCGACTATGCGGTGAGCTCTTACCTCGCCATTTCACCCTTACCAAAACAATAGACCAGTTGCATAACCATCCTCTGTTGGATCTTTTAGTCGTCGGTGCTTGCAGCACACGCGTCTCCTTATTACCGGATCCAACGTCACGTTGGCCTAAAAAATCCTCCAACATAGTCGGTTTCGCAACAGGCCTAATATCTTGGCGGTATATTTTCTGTTGCACTTTCCCTAGTGCTCTAGTGGCCAAAAGACCAATAGAACACCGCCAGACGTTATCTGGCACCATCCTCCATGGAGTCCGGACTTTCCTCTGTTAAACTAATAACAGCGACCATCCGTTTTCGCAAAAACTCTTGATAGTATCATTAAAATATGCAAAAGTACATAGCGTGCATTGAATCTTGGAGGGGTGGATAATTTGCTTGATTTGCTTAAAAAAACTAGAGAGCGTTATAATATAAGTTTGAAGGAAGTTTCAGATGAGCTCAGAATTCGGGAGTGCCATCTGGATGCCATTGAACGGAAAGATTTTTCACATATGCCGGAATTAGTTTATTGCATTGGTTTTGTGAAGAGTTACGCGAAGTTGTTGGGGCTTAGTAGCGATGATATGATCAAAGAGGTGAAGACGATTATATCCGCTGAAGTGCAACAGGCTGCCGATGGCGACGAAAATCCCTCAAAATCTGGATGGCTTAGTAAGCTCTTGTCTTTGGCTGGCTCATCTTCTGGAAAAAGTGAGGGGCAACAGTTAAGCGATGCGATCTCCAGGGAATGGAAAGTCGTCAAAAAGGAAGCAGGTACTGTAGCAGAAGAAGTGCTGGAGGCTGTCTCCAAAGAATGGAAAGCTGTCTCGAAGGAAGCTAGCGTGGTACGAGAGGCTGTCTCCAAAGAATGGAAAGCTGTCTCGAAGGAAGCTAGCGTGGTACGAGAGGCCGTCTCCAAAGAATGGAAAGCTGTCTCGAAGGAAGCTGATGTGGTACGAGAGGCCGTCTCTAAAGAATGGAAAGCTGTCTCGAAGGAAGCTGATGTGGTACGAGAGGCCGTCTCTAAAGAATGGAAAGCTGTCTCGAAGGAAGCTGACGTGGTACGAGAGGCCGTCTCTAAAGAATGGAAAGCTGTCTCGAAGGAAGCTGATGTAGTACGAGAGGCCGTCTCTAAAGAATGGAAAGCTGTCTCGAAGGAAGCTGATGTAATAGTTGAAGAAGCACGGGAATCTGCTGTTGGAAAAATGCTAAAAGCCGTATCGGAAAAAGTGGGAACAGCCGCTGAAGAAGTGCGTGAGGCAGTTTCAGAAGAAGTGAAAATCGTTTCAAAGGAAGCGAACGCTGTGATTGAAGAAGTGCGGGAATCTGGCGTTGGAAAAGTGCTAAATGCTGTGGCGGAAAAAGTTGACGCAGTAGCCGAAGAGGTCCGGGAAGCCGTTTCCGAGGAAGTGAAGATTGTCTCGGAAAAAGTAGGAACCGCAGCTGAAGAGATGCGAGAATATACCATAGGAAAAGTGATTAGTACTGTCTCGGAAAAAGTTGGTACAATAGCCGAAGAGGTGCGAGAAGCTGTTTCTGAGGAAGTGAAAATCGTTTCAAAGGAAGCAAGCGCCGTAGTTGAAGAAGTGAAGGAAGTCGTCGCAGAAGATGCGAACGCCATCTCGAAGAAAGCGAGTACAGCTGTTGAAGAGGTGAAGGGAGTCGTTTCCGAAGATATAAATGTCATATCGAAAAAAATGAGCGACGTCACGGAAGAAATGCGGAAGGCCGTTTCCGAAGAAGTGAAAGCTGTTAAAGAGGAAGTACGGAGAGCTGTTTCCGAAGAAGTGGAAGCAGTAAAAGAGGAAGTGCGAAAGAGCGTTTCCGATGGATTAAACGCAGCCTCTGAAGAATTGACTGCTGTTTCAAAGAAATTAAGTACAGTTTCCAAAGAATTGTCGGATGATAGGAAAACTGGAGGGACAGATGGATAGATTATCATTTTTTAGCAGTCCGTTATTCTTGGGGTTCGATCATTTCGAAAGACTGGTCGATTCGATGTCGAAGGCTCAGGATGACTCGTATCCACCGTATAACATAGAGCAAATAGGAGAATATGGTTTCCGAATAACGTTGGCGTTGGCAGGATTCAGAAAAGATAATATCGCAATATCACAGGAAAACAATCAGATGACAATTCGTGGAAAGCAGGAAGCCGATCCAAAAGCAAAATATCTTTATAGGGGAATCGCCACAAGGCAATTCATAAGAACGTTTGTGTTGGCGGACGGAGTTGAAATCAAAAATGCAGAATTTGACAATGGATTGCTGCATATAAATCTCCTGAGGATGCGAAATGAGAGTATGATAAAAAATATAAAAATCACATCGCCGTCCGATGAAACGCCAGGTCGTGATCTTCAGTCAACATGATGGTGATTGTGTGCAGGATTAAGACATATGAGACGGAACAGCAGTGCTGAAAATAGAGCAGAAAGCATATTTTGAGTTGCAAAGAAAGTGAAAGGTCTCCAGAATAGGTGAAGATTTTAAATTTAACCTTGAGGAGACCAATATGCGATCGAAATCACACAAGAAGGATTGTAAATCCAAAGAGAGCGTCAGTACAGAGGAAAAACGCACTGAGTTGATTGAGCGAACAAAAAAGCTTTCTGGAAGCTGATAAAACTTATATGCAGAATAGATTCGTTCTCGAAGGATGGCTCTTTGTTAATTTTCTCGCTATGATCGCCTACTACAAGTTGTATGATCGCCTGAAGAATGCCAAACTGTTAACAAAATTTTCGCAAAAAGATATCATCGAAGCTGCTAAAGCTACTCATCAACTCAAAATTCATGGCGTTTGGCACCGTTCTGAAATGACAAAAAAATTCAAGGAATCTTTAAAAAAATTAAAATAGACGACCTAACTTGATGCGGAGTTAGGGATTTACTCAAAATTTTCTTGGATGCTTCCGTAAGTTCAGTACTATAGTTGTACATTTTTCTTTCCTGTTGTGGTGGTTGCAGCACATGCATTTACTTTGCAAGTACATCTCGCATACATTTCAATCGGGAGCGAAGCAGCAAATGAGTCCAGTGTCATGTTGGCCAGTCATTTCCAGAGGTACATCTATGCCCAAAATACCGAGTATTGTCGGCGCGATGTCGCTAAGTCCGCCTCCAGAGGCCAATTCTGCGGATTTATGGTCTTCACTTGCAAAAATAAACGGAACGTCATTGGTAGTGTGAGCAGTGTGCGGCTGAGACGATCTCTCATCATACATGACTTCTGCGTTTCCGTGATCAGCTGTAACAATGAGGCATCCTTTTTTCTGTGCAACAATCTCATTTATGGCCGACAGACAGCGATCGACCTCTTCGATGGCTTCCACAACGGCATCGAAGTTTCCCGTATGCCCCACCATGTCTGGATTGGCGAAATTCAGCACATAGAAATCGAACGAATCGTTCTTTAGGTTTTCCACCATAGCATCAGTCAATTTCATTGCAGACAT
>BNWE01000020.1 GCA_025998595.1 Alphaproteobacteria bacterium
GGAGAGGAATCTGCAGAGCAGATATGTCTTCGGGCATCAAGACTGGGAGCCAGCGATTCCGAAGTAAAATTAGCCTGTGAAACGGATGTGGAACTCATAATAAAATCACTGGATTCCGACATAGATTTTCTGGTAATTGATTCAATTCAGACTCTTCACAGCCCGATGGTTGAATCAACTCCAGGAACCATAACGCAGGTGCGAGCTAGCGCCTACGAGCTGATAAACTTCGCCAAAACCTCTGGAACTACAGTGTTTTTGGTTGGGCATGTAACAAAAGACGGAGCCATAGCTGGTCCAAAGGTATTGGAGCACATGGTGGATACTGTTTTATATTTCGAAGGAGAGCGGGGGAGTGCATATCGAATTCTTAGATCAGTGAAAAACAGATACGGTCCCTGCGATGAGCTCGGCATATTTGATATGCAACAGTATGGATTAGTGAGTGTTAGCAATCCTTCTGTAATATTTCTAACCCAAAGAGATGAATCCATTCCCGGAACCACAGTGTTTTCTGGCATAGAGGGAACCAGACCAATTCTTGTGGAGGTGCAAGCACTTGTATCCAAGAGCTACTTTGCAGCTCCCAGAAGAACAGTCGTTGGATGGGATCTAAATCGCCTTTTTATGATATTGGCGGTTTTGGAATCAAAATGCAAAATTTCATTTTCAGATAGAGACGTATATTTAAGCATTGCCGGAGGCCTGAAGGTCTCTGAACCTGCCGGCGATTTGGCAGTCGCGCTCAGTCTGTTGTCCGCAAGAAATGGACAAGTAGTCGAGAACGGCACCTGTGCTTTCGGAGAAATAGGGCTTACTGGAGAAATAAGATCCGTTTCCCGCTGTGCTGAACGCATAAAAGAAGCTGAAAAATTAGGTTTTAGTAATGTTATACTGCCATCTTCCAATAAATCCTCAAGAGAATATTCGGGAAATATGAAGTTAATTCCGGTCAGAACATTGCATGATTTAGTATCTGTGCTAACGATAAATAAGGTAGGAGAAGGAGAATATAATGGATAATTACTCATTTTTCAATGTATTAGACTATATATATATATTTATAATACTAGTGTCATGCGCCTTTGGATTAGCAAGCGGCTTCACGAAGGTAGTCCTAAGCGCGGCAACTTGGTATGGAAGCTTTCTCGTATCGACGGCGGTGTCTCCGCTGTTTTACGGAATGATGGACGGTTTTTTTAATAATAGAAGTATGGCTAGGGGGGCCGCTTCAGGTGTAGCCTATATAGTTGTACTAATAGTTATGCGACTATTGGTCAACTTCATCTCAGACGGAGTAAAACAGTCTGTTCTATCGGTAGTTGATAGAGCATTGGGGTTACTAATTGGATTTGTCCGGGGTATTTTTATACCAGCCTGTGTATGCGCCATATTCCTTTTGTTTGATATATCAAGAAGTAAATTCGATACCATAAAAAATTCTCGGGTATCCTCAATATTTTTAGATGCCATGGAAAATGTGGTTCCAAAAATCGAGAAAAAGAAAAATTCGAAGAAAAAACAGATCGAAGATGATTCGGAGGATGCAATAAAAGCATCAAAACCAAAAAACAAACAACGAAGAAAACATAATGCTAGATTGTAAATGAAGGTGTGTCCAAGCTTAGACACACACTGAATTGGCTCATAACCATTAAGGTTACATACATGAATGGGCGCATAACTTCTTCGATGCGATTTCATAATACAACTCCGTCTCTTCAAGTATGAAGTCAACATCGATTGTAAAAGCATCATATCCAAAGAAAACCTCATCAAGCAACGCTAAGAAAATAAAAAATGATTTTGTTGATAATTTTAAATAAAAACGCTCGTGGTATCCGTTGACTTATATGTCGTTTTTGGTGCACCATTGATGTATGTCGCTAGGAGATGAGTTGTATGTCGTCGGAAAATATGTTGATAGCTAGGGTGTGTCATGATTTGATAACACCGTTTAATGCAATTAATCTTGGTCTCGAGGCTTTCGAGATGTCGTCAGACATGTCTTTGATAGAAAATATAAAAGAAAGCACAAATAAAGCAAACGCAATTTTGAAGTTCACAAGGGAGCTGTTTTCTATAAAATCGGATACATTTTGCTATTCGGTTGGTGCATTAAAGAATTTAATATCCGATATATTGAAATTCAACAATATTTCGTTCTTTCTGGAATCAGATATCGATAGCATTCCCAATGTTGCAGGAAAAATAATCATGTATACGGCAATTGTTGCAAAAGAAATAATGCCGTTTGGTGGCATTGTAATATCACAGCTAAATGATTTATCCGGAGAAATTATGACTCGCTGCGGTGGAAAAAACATATCGATACCTTCTGTAACTTTTAGTGGTGAATTAACCCACAGAAATATCATCAGGCACTGTCTACTTGAGCTACTCTCAAAATCAGGGTTCGAATTAATTACCAAGCAGGATGGGGGAGATGTGATTATCATAGAAAGAATGACTTAGTATTTGCGCAAGAATAAAATTAAACTTTTGGCGTCGGTGCAATGATGTAATTCCATTCGCCGTGAAATCCGATTTCAGTACGGTTAATAGCCTTGAATTCATCATCACTAACTCTAACTGAAAGTAGACAAAAGTTGTCATCACGCTTACAGATTACTTTCAAGTCTTTTGCGATTGTCGTATTGGCGATCAAATTGATGACGGCTTCGACGTCGCTCAGTGGCCTTCTCTGCCAATTTTTAGAGATAAAACAAAACAATCTATGTTCAATCTTGTTCCATTTTGACGTACCTGGCGGGAAATGTGAGACATGCACTTCAAGTGTAACAACTCGTTACCGTTGAAGATAATACCAGCATACATCTCATAAGAAGCTGAAGCTCCTATTGTCTGATATGCTCGTACTGCCTGTGGTGCAACCACAACGCGCAGCATACACTTCAGGCAGCAAAGCAGAAAACGCTCATATATCAGATATCGTCTGTACCACAGATGCTCCAATAAAAAATCAAGAATAAATCTTGCTTTAATCAAAAATTAAATATTTCTCGTTACAGTTGATTATTGGTGCTCTTTATTTAAGTTATTGGTGTAACGATGAGCTGCATATATTGCATTATCAGAGACTTTTTAGAACAAATGAAGATAATACTCGGAGCAAAACTACGAGACCGAGTTTTTTTTCGTATTCTATCCGTAGCGATATTTTCTGTGCTTTGTTTTTTAATATGGCACTCTCTTCTGGTATATGCTACAGACATTCCTGATGAAAGATTGATTCTAGCAACAGGCGACTCGGAAGGTGGATTAGATGCTAATGAGAAGGTGATTCTGTACGATGGACTTGAGAACGAGAAATTAAAGGTTGATAAAACAGATGGTGGCGGTGGTAAATGGACCGGTAGCGGCACCGATAGAACACCAACAGCAACTGTGTTTACAATCGGCTATGAGGATAATACCATCTCCACTAGTCCATATACTGCAACACTTAAAAAGAAATCCGGAGATATCAATACAGTAACGCTTTCGTTTAAGACAGATAAGAATATCAACGCAAATCATGCTAATAATAAAGACGTTACAAATCTTGGTGAGCTTACCGGTTCTACGACTCACAGCATTGATTTTCCAGTTCCAAGTAAGATTTATACGATAGGCGGTCAGATCATTAGCACTTCGCCTGCTCGCAGCTTTTTCTTCGGAAAAAATCTAAACATATATGCAATGCACTCCGGTGATAATAGTGGGTTTGATCCTTCTGCGGGCAATACGTCATACCAGACCAAACTAAGTAGTAATGCTTCTGGAAAAGTCGCATGGAAAAATGCTGGTACTTTCATCTTTAATGGTGGATTTGCTTCCGTAGAGACTTCAAATGGTGAAGCGCATTGGGCGAACTCTGGAAACATAATCTCTGCTTCCAACAAATGGATTTCACCGACATGGCCCAATGGAAACAACCTAAACGCATACGCGAATGGGGCAAGTGGAGCTGCCTGGCTCAATACCGGAACCATAAAATCCACCCATTATGCTCATTTATATGCTGCATCAAAAAATTCTGGAAATGCAGTTTGGACTAATTATAACAGCGGGAATATCAAGCTAAGGCACGGTGGAAGTCTTCGCGCAATGTGCGGTGTATTAAACGACAATGGAACCGTAAAAACTACAGCACCAGGAAATGCAACGTGGTTAAATAAAACTGGAGGGAGAATAGAATCTGCCTTCGACCATCTGGATACGTATGCACTTGCAACTGATGGACTAGCGTACTGGACCAATTGTGGCCCATTAAAGTCTGAGTTCACTCTTGACGCCCATGCAGATGGAACAGAAGGAGCTACGTGGAAAAACTATTCTAGTATCGAAATTACTGATGATAGAAGTGATACCTACAACAGTCATCTTTATGCGAATTCTACCAAAGGTGCTTCGGAGTGGACGAACAATGGATTTATAACTTTTCTCGGAAGTGGCACGTGGGCACTTTCTTCTGATAGAGCATCTCTTGATAAGCAGCCAGATAAGCTTACGGCATATGCAAGTGGGGGAACAAACGCCCGTTGGACGAACAAAGGAACAATAACCATAGAAAAAGATGGCGTTGATATGCATGCGAACTCAGGAAGCGGCTCTGCCGACTGGGTGAACGAAGGAGTCATAAATGTACGAAAAGATTTGGCTGATATGTATGCAGATTCAGCAAAAGGAGCATCGACGTGGAAGAATATGAAAAGCATAGATATTGCCGGAAAGCTTACTGCCTACGCAAAAGGAAAAGATTCCGTAAATTGGACGAATGATGGGAGCATAATCGGAAGAAATCAAGCTGATATGTATGCATCTTCTACAACAGCAGTGGCGAAGTGGGCGAACGAAAAAAGCATAAATATCGTTTCCGGAAAGTTTACTGCCTACGCTGGTGGATACAACGCATTTTGGACGAACAACGGTAAACTAGGAATGGATGGAGGAGGGGATATCTATGCGCTCTCAACTAACCCAAACGCAGAAAATAAAACCATCTGGGAAAACAATGGCGTCCTGTATGCCAATGAAACTGTGCGGGCATTTGCACAGGGAAAGAATCACTCCTGGATAAATGGAAACAAGGCAAAGATACCTGCAGAAGATAGAAATTATGTAAATGTAGATGATGGAAAGGCGAAGATATATGTAGACGGTGGACGCTTTGAAATTGGAGCATTTGATGCTAACCAAAAAGGAGATGATGCATACATTGATGAGTATGGAATAGCTAGATTGATGAATGGGAATTATGCACAAAACTATGGAACAATTGCTGTGCGCTCCAATCTTACAAATTCCAATACGCCGCAATCAATTATCCTCAGATCCGATCTTTATAACTATGGAACCGTTGATCTCAGTCAGGCCGGTTATCTGGATTTCAAAGAGCATAAGATTATAAACGGAATTTCTGGAATCGATCCGGATTTTGTGCCAAATGTTAGAGCAAACGAAGAATCTAATGATAAAAAGTATGGAACAAAGAATAATTTTGGTGAAGAGAATGAGATTTCTACTGAAAACCCAAAATATTATAAAAATGCCGCCTGTCATGACCTGTATGATGAAGACTTTAGAAAGTTTTGTTATGTGGATATAAAGGATTTTCAGCATGAATTCGATATTAAGCTTCGGGGAAATGTAAGCATAAATAATCTTGGAGATATTGTTAGGGGAGTTAAGGATCAACGTTCTTCCACTGCCAATCATGGGAGTCCTGATGCGTTC
Source organism: Alphaproteobacteria bacterium (assembly GCA_025998595.1). The sequence goes on from BNWE01000020.1 coordinate 5,740, forward strand.
GGCAATTATGATGCTCTGAAAAATAGTTTTGGGCCTTCTGACATTGATGAATTTGGTAATATAAAGAAGGAGTCGTTAGATCGTACACTAGTTGAACTTGGAGTTATTGTACCTGGAATTCCAAAATACGATCAGGTAACGGTTGTTCCTCTGGGTATCAGCAGTAGGCAGGTACCACCGATGAATATAAAAGGCGTCAATGGTTACTATGCGTATTATGACGCCGACGGTAAGATTTTTTATGCGTCCGATAACATCATTCCTGGTAACAACTACATCTATAGACGTGAGGACTCAATGGGAAGGGGGTTGGACGATCATGACCACTGGGTTGACCGCGCCATCTATGTAGGACTAGAAGAAGATAAGGGCAAGGGACCAACCGAACGAAGTGAGATAATAGTCAATCTGGTTAATAGAGAAAACCGTGGTACTATGGATTCACTGCTGGCGACAGCGCGTAATTATGCGTCAGTAACTGCGCTAGGTGCATTAAACAGATTGACTGCTGATATAATTAAGAATATTGGTGAAGCACAAACTGCTAGCAACATATATGCAAACCTTAACGCTGCCAAGAGCTTTTTTTCTGATATCACAACCGCTTCTACAGCGAACGATGTCCATGGACATTTTGCAGATGCCATCCAAAAAATCGAAGCAACTAGCGATGTAATTGAACCGCTTAACATTGTAAAGAATGCTATCAATAGTGCTAAAACTACCAATACTCAACTGGAAAGTATTTGGGAATACCTAAATGATGGAAAAAAGCTAGCTAGAAAAGCACTTTTGGACTGTGATCCACTTAGAACTGATGTAGATAGTCTTCTTCCGGCGAATATGGACGTGAACGATGCTCTTGGAATCGCCAAAGAAAACGTGAGAAATACAATAACAAACAGCAGCGACGCAAAAATAGCTAAATATAATGCTGCACTCAATATTCTTAGCGATGAATGTAAGACAATCGCCGGCAGTGCTTTTACCAAAGCAAAAGCAGAATTCAATGCTTATGCAAACAGCCATGCCGGTACGATTGTAAATGATGCTAAAAAAGCGATATCTATTGGGAGAGATATGGCAACTGACGATACCGTCAAAAGGCAGCTGGACGCTATCATAAAAACCGTAAACGACAAAGCAACAGCCATACAAGCGTTTGAAAATGCAGGAGCTCTGATTTATGGTACTAATAACATCGATGGTTTTAGTGCGATCTCAACAATAGACGCTACAATAGGTGCGCTTGGTTCCAATAGTTTCGGTGGAACTTTGGAGATATTAAAGAAAATCGGCGATAGCAACTCTACCTTAATATCAGATGCGTTTACAGCATGTGCAGATGATACCCTTACTGCTCCACTTACAAGTGATGTTACATATGTCGGAGCCATCAACGTTGCAAAAAAAACCATAGAAGAAAAAAAGCTAGAGCACGTTAGGGCGAGAGAGCAATCTGATATTATAGATTATCTGTTGGATCCAAACAAACTTGCGATAAGAGCACTTTCGGAAGCTAAGGAAATGATTACTTCTATAGTATCAGAACCTAATGCGGCAGGAGCAACTCTTCTCGGACTTGATCTAGACAATTCTAATGTAGCAAGATCAATTGTAGCTGACAGCTTGAATAATGCAAAAGTAGCCATGAGAGATCTAGAAGGTGGTGTTGCCTTCAATCTACGCAAATACGGAGCAGAAGCTTATAAGGCATTTTCGACGCGTCCAGATGGAGTAGAGAATATCACCGGAAGTGACGCCGCTGGTAACGCTGCTGCTGCCGTCTATGTCGAGCAAGCCAATGATGAACTTAAAAAGCTGGAAAATATTACCGATAATACTTCAGAACATGACGTCTTCCAAATCCTCTCGACAGCGACTGCAGCTCTTCACGCGGCTCCTGAAGAAACTGGTATCAGTGAGGAATCAAGGGAGAAAATCAATAGCTATCTGGCCATAGTCAAGAATATTCATGTGAATTTGGAGCATAATTTGGCATTCAATGGAGGCATTTACAGCATAGCTGGATATAAAACTGGATACGTAAACTACGACAAATTCGACGACTCGAATGCCGGCAGCTACATCGGAGACGTGGAAGATGTTTCCAAAAGAGTAATTATCAATCAATTCGCTAAAGACTATGACGTTACTTATACAAACGGCAAGTACAATACGGAAGAAGATGGTGGTAATAGGTTCAAGAAGGGCGTCGATTACATATACTATGCTGGAAATAATTCTTGGTACAACGGTATCTTCAATCTCAATGGTGGAGGTCTTCAGACAACAGATGCTAATGGCCAAATAACAAAGTATGGCACGGTAGCGGAATTCTCTCCAAACAGTGCGCTGTTCGGTGGAGATATCAATGCCGAAGACGGAGCGCAAATCATATGGCACGGAGGTGCTAAGAATCCAAACAATAGGCCTACTATAACTTTGTACAGGAATTCAGATCTGATGTTTGACTTTCCTCTGGGCAGAAACAGCATATTCTCCGAGTATGCAACTATAAAATCTGATCCACACAAAGACCAGAACAAAGCTGACACTGTATCTGCTAGCGATAGCTACTTCCATCCAGCTTCGGTTCATCTGAATAAAGGTACCCTCTATATTAAAGGTGATAATTCCGGATTTATGGGGGACATCTATGCTGAGGACAAGGCGAAATTTATCGTCAAGAGTCGGCGTAACGGAATTAAGGTGGTAAATGGCGTTGGAGAAAGTGGCGGCGTCGTCGTACCGTGGATTAATCCGAACGGCTATATATATCAGGGAATAATGTTCGGTGGAACTCTTCGTCTCGAGGATGAGAATCAAATAGCAACCGTAGAAACCAGCGAAACAATGAAGTCTACTTTAGCGGTTCCTCGTGGAACTCTGCAGATAGATGCAATTACCAGCAATTCGGAGGAAGCGCCAAAGAAAAAAGTCCATGACCTGATAATTGGTGGAGCAAAAAAGGAAAATGCGAGTAGTAACGATATATATGGCGCCTATGCTCGATGTTTCGTGAACTTCTCGGGAGCTGATCTGGGAGCAAAGAATGAAGAAGGCTCTGATGACGGAAAAATAGACGTCATAGGAAAAAGAAGCGTTCTAAAAGTTCGAGAAGATACAAGAATTAACAATCTCACGGTCGATGGCGGAGTTCTAAGACTAAGGCCGACCGCAGAATATAAAGGTATCAATGATACTAATCCAAAACTGATGCTTACTGGATTAACGAAATTTGGTTCAACTCTTGAGACAAGCAGCAAGTTCGTCAATGGATATAGTTATGATGGTGACGCTGCTAATTTTACCACGATCGATAGTATCGAAGATAATGATGGCAACTATGCCGGTGTGGTGAATGTCAATGTAGAAAAACTAAAAATCAACGAGTATATGAATTGGAATCTGAACATCAAACCAGATATCTCGAAAAATGGATTGATATGCGATCCGGATAATAGAGATCATGATGTAGCTCAATATCTCGCCCAAAGCAGTCCCTCCGACAATTTGAACATTCGCGATGTTGAACTTAACAATGGCGGTGAACACGGCAAAATTGTCTTAAATATGCTTAATTTTCAGGAATCACCATTTAAACCAAACGAAGATTCGCTTGTAGAAAAGTATGTTTTCAACGTCATGACTTGTGCCGAAGGATCTAGTATTACCAGAACGCCAGAGCTTTCTAGTGCATATACGTACATAACAGGCAACATTGGTGACTCCGTAGAGAATATGGTAATTCATAATGATCATACTCCTCCAGCCGGACTAAACTATTACTCCCTGAGAACCATGCTTGACAATACCACTCATTCCAACACAGTTCTTGGTTTCCTTGTTCTAGAACTAGAGAAACCAGATGGAGACCCGGAGTATCCGTCAGTACCAGAATTCGGTGAACCAGATATTGGTGATACAGCGCCAGTAGAAACAGTATCGTTTATAAAGCCATGTATGCCAGCATTGTCAGATGAGCCGCTGCTGGCGTCAGATCTACCGGAGAAAATGTCAATTCTAAGTCCAGATCTGCCACCATCGCCTACTCCGGAATGCCATGAGCCAGATGGTGAGGATGACGTGTATGATGCGGATGTATCATGGAATTCTATAGTAAGGAACGCAAATACTCAGACTCATAGTGACGAAGAAAAATGTCTAGTGATGAGTATTAATTATGAATTACGCCAACAGCAAGAATCCACTAAAATTTCAGTGTTTTCCATGATGAACTCTGCTTCTCATTATGTAATCTCTCCAGCACAGCAGATTGTTGGACCGTGGGAGGCAGTGTCGTGGAAAAAACCGCCCATGCCAATACTGCCTGGTGAGCCGCTGTCGGCGCCGTATACTGCCGAGAATATAGAAATTGATAGGATGCCGGATGAGCCGCCACAGCCTGTTTCGGAGTCCCATGAACCCGATGGTGAGGATGAAGTGTATGATGTAGATGCTGCATGGGATTCTATGATAAGGAACCAAAATACTCAGACTCATAATGACGAAGAATGCGCCGTACTGAGTATTGATTATGGACTCCGCCAGCAGCAAGAATACACTGTAATTTCAGCGTTTTCTATGTTGAATACAGCTTCTCATTGGGTAATCCCTCCGGCACAGCGAGTCGTGGGACCGTGGGAAGCTGCGCCATGGCAAAAACCGCCTATGCCAATACTGCCATATGAGCTACTGCCGGCATCGTATACTACTGAAGATATAGAAGTTGATCTAACGCCAGATACGCCGCCACAGTCTGTTTCGGAGTCCCATGAACCCGATGGTGAGGATGATTCACTTAAAGTGGCTATGAAAGATGAGGAACTTGATAAAGATGGAGATACTGTACCATTAGAATCGGCATCAATTACGAAGCCGTCTATGCCAATGCTGCCAGCTGAACCGCTGCCGACGTCGTATACTGCTGAGGATATAGAAATTGATCAGATGCCGAATGAGCCGCCACAGCCTGTTTCGGAGTCCCATGAACCAGATGGGGAGGATGATTCACTTAAAGTGGCTATGAAAGATGAGGAACTTGATAAAGATGGAGTACATGGCAATGATGGAGATACTGCACCGGTGGAATCTGTACCATTTACGAAGCCATCTATGCCAATGCTGCCATATGAGCCGCTGCCAGCATCGTATACTACTGAGGATGTAGAAGTTGATCTAACACCAGATACGCCGCCACAGCCTGTTTCGGAGTCCCATGAACCAGATGGTGAGGATGAAGTGTATGATGTAGATGCGGCATGGGATTCTATGATAAGGAACCAAAATACTCAGACTCATGATGACGAAGAATGCGCCGTACTGAGTATTGATTATGGACTCCGCCAGCAGCAAGAATATACTATAATTTCAGCATTTTCTATGTTGAATACAGCTTCTCATTGGATAATTCCTCCGGCACAGCGGATTGTGGGACCGTGGGAAGCTGCGCCATGGCAAAAACCACCTATGCCGATACTGCCGTATGAGCCGCTGCCGGCATCGTATACAGCTGAGGATATAGAAGTTGATCAAACGCCGGATGAGCCGCCACAGTCTGTTCCTGAATCCCATGAGCCAAGTGGAGAAGATGATTCACTTAAAGTGGCTATGAAAGATGAGAATCTTGATAAAGATGGAGTACATGGTGATGATGGTAATACTGCACCAGTAGAATCTGCGCCATTCACGAAGCCATCTATGCCTATACTGCCAGCTGAACCGCTGTCGGCATCGTATACTACGGAGGATATAGAAATTAATCGAACGCCGGATGAGCCGCCACAGCCTGTTTCGGAGTCCCATGAACCAGATTCTGAAGATGAAATTCTTGAGGGAGATGAAAAAATTATTGATGAAGGTGACGGCACAGAAGGTAATAACGTAGATGCCGGAGATATGGCTCCGGTGGAAACAGCGTCTTTCATGAAGCCATCTATACCGATACTGCCGTATGAGCCGCTGCCAGCGCCATATACTGCTGAGGATATAGAAATTGATCGAACGCCGGATGAGCCGCCTCAGTCTGTTCCAGAATCCCATGAACCAGATGGTGAGGATGATTCACTTAAAGTGGTTATGAAAGATGAGAATCTTGATAAAGATGGAGTACATGGTGATGATGGGGATACTGCACCAGTGGAATCTGCGCCATTCACGAAGCCGCCTATGCCAATATTGCCAGATGAGCCGCTGCCGGCATCATATACTGCGGAGGATATAGAAATTGATCAAACGCCGGATGAGCCGCCACAGTCTGTTCCTGAATCCCATGAGCCAAGTGGAGAAGATGATTCACTTAAAGTGGCTACAAAAGATGATGTACTTGATAGGGATGGGGTACATGGTGATGATGGAGATATAGCGCCGGTAGAAACAGCGCCAATTACAAAACCATCTATGCCAATACTGCCTGATGAGCCACTGTCGGCGCCGTACACACCGGAGGACATAGAACTTTATCTGGGGCCAGGTGTGCCACCAGGTCCTGTTCCTGAATCCCATGAGCCAAGTGGGGAAGGTGACTCACTTGAAGTGGCTACAGAAGATGAGGAACTTGATAGGGATGGAGTACATGGTGATGATGGAGATATAGCGCCAGTAGAAACAGCGCCAATTACAAAACCATCTATGCCAATACTGCCTGGTGAGCCATTTCCGGAAGTGTTGAGGAATGATCCAATAGTGATACGTCCGCGAGAGCGAGAGTTGCTAGCAGAGGAAGAGCCAGATGGGGAAGGGGAAGAGAAAAAGATGGATGATGCACCGCCATTACCTCCATATCGTCCTGGCGTGGAGCTAATGCACGTTACAAATATACCGGATATCTATGACGCTATCTCTGGTATGTTTGATTGTGCCCCCTTATGTTCTGACGATTTATCGTGTAGTAAAGGTGATAAATCTGGCAACGGTGCGATTCATGAAGCAATTGGAAAACGTCTATTCTGGAATAGATCGTTTTCTATATCATCGACATTAGGAGTTCACGGCAGGCCGGCTGGTATTTATTCCAAAGGTTATGTAACAATATTTGGTTACGATGAACGACCACAGAAAACTAAGAAAGGATATTTGTTTATGCCAACTATATTTGCCGGATATACCAAAGCAAATCTCAAGCATAGCGACTATCTTAACGGCAACTACAGTGGAGCAATAATCGGCGGTAAGCTTTCCTTGTTCAATCAGAAGTGTTGTGGCTTTAATGAAGATAGTCACTTCAAGTTAGATTTAATTGGATCCTATCAGCTCCTGAACACAGGAAATGAGTGGTCTTATGCACCGCTCAGTAAAGATGAGGAGAATCGTGAAATAGAAAAGGCTGGACTGAGCGAATGGCAACTAGAAGATCAAGATAGATATCGTAATGCAATACGTGACTATCGTCGTAACACTACCGGGAGCGTAGACATCAGAAGCCACCTATTCTCCATTGGAGCAAAAGCTATCGGATGTATTCCGTTGGCACGTAATCTTACGCTGATTCCTAGTGTAAGCGGAGACTATTCGTTCGTAATGACAGAGGATACAGATTATTTTCTGAAAAACAAAGATACCAACACTATTACCAGCTGTAATCTGAGGAATAAGAATTTTCACAGTGCAAATGCGGCTTTAGGATTAGCTTCGCAGCTTGGGAACGAAAAACAAGGAGCTAATATCGGAGTAAAACTTAACCATAGGTTTGGTGGATCACAAAAGGGGGCAACGGATTACGGAGACGTCAACTACATTGGGAAAACAAGAAATAGCGTCGAATACAATGCCTCAATACATAAGAGATGTCAGAATGGACAACTTATCATTGGAGTCTCCAAAAAGGCCGGCGCCAGAAATGGATTTGCACTAAAAGTCGAGATGTCATTCAAAATATAAAGCAAAAGCGAACGGGCAGTGTCGTATCTGCCCGCAGTACTCTTAATAATGCGTATCTATACGTCTTCAACCTGAGGAGTTGGGTTTTGCGAAGAATTGGAAGTTGGCAGTAATGCGCCACTTCATTGTTTTTGACAATATTTGGCTAGTTTTTTTAAAAAATGCATTTATACAATTTCGGATTAACGAAATATTAATATATTTCTGCAATAATAAAACATTATATGTGGAGAAAAAAAATGAAACGCATTGTAATATCGAGCTATTTTTTGGCAATGTGTCTATCAATTGGAGAAGAGGAATGCGCAGCGGCACAGATCAGTAGCGCTTCAGCAGCATCTAACTCATCAGCCGAACAAAGCGATGCGGGCGCAAACCCTTTTACCACAAAAGAATATCAGGAATGGGTGAAAAAATTTTACGCACAAAATCGCTTGGGAAAATCGCTTGACGAAATTCTACGCAGAATGACTGTGCCTGATGATTCCAAACTTCGATATATCAAAAAAATGTTTGGGATTGATAAAGTAAATGTAGGAGGGAAAGAAGTCGAAACCATAGACTTATCGTGGCCAAATATGAGACGGATATTTAAAAAATGCTTGGAAAATGAATTTAGTTTTAGGGATAGAGAATATGGCGTGCGAGCAAGAAAATTGCTGAATCTAATCAAAAAGACGGAGTGGCTTTCGTATGGTCACTTTTCTCTAACCGCAGGACAGATAAAGGAAACAATTGATCTTTGTCTACGTGGAAACAAAAGCCTTTTTGTTTTGAAGGCGGTGAATCAAAAATTAAAACAAGAGTTAAAACAAAAATTAGCTCCCAAAGACTTGTATGCTTGTTTCGAAAAGCATCTGAAGCAAATGTTGAAAACATACTCTGGTTTTCAGCGACTTATGTCATTGCTAGCTGTTAGTATATTGAATTCAACGGGGGCAGATTCCTTCGTAAAAGATCACAATAGAATTGGAGTTGTCGAGGATAACAAAGATGGTAATCGTTATCGTCTTACTGGTGTTCATGGCAGAAGTATATGGCTAAAAGAAGCGACTTTCAAAAAAGAAGAATATGATACTACTGGCTGGACAGCTCGCACATCGATTTTTCACGAAATTTCACATGCATATCATGATATGCTTGGATTAGCCATTGATGGTTGTGAAGTGCCAAGCATATTGAATTCAAATGGTATCGATTTTCTAGGACTTTTCTTTCCAATGCTAGCTAGGAACGAAATGGACATAGCTGTCGAAGCAATTGGCCAATACATAGATAGAACAATTGATAAAACGATAGACGAAACATCTTTCATAGATGATATGAAAAACTGTATGAAATCCAAAGATATGGGAATAATAAGGAACATCTTCAAGGTGATAATTGACTGTGGATTTGGAGGCGTTTTCTTTTCCAAGGAAAATGAAAATCTTGAAATAAAAAACGTAACGAAAGATATGCTTGCAAAGGCTATTTATGTGTACAGCTCTGCCATTCACCATAAAAAAAGCAATGATGGGAGTTGTGCAAAAGATGGCTATGTGAATTATCCATACAAAACGATATTTACCGATGCTGAAGAGATGTTGACCATAACGGGATTGGCTCCCATAACGGATAGCAGCTATAACACATATCTTATAAAAGATGAGCAAAATGAGGAAACTCACAAGACAGCGCATCGGGAAAATTCTGGAGATGAAGTGTGGGGCAGTCAGTTTAGATTTCATTGCAATCTAGACAAAGCGGGGGTGGCTAATACTATCATGTCTAATATCAATGGCATATTCATCAGAAAAGCTGCAGCTTCTATCCAAGATGATACTACAATGTTGATAAGAGCAATACCTTCGTTTAAGCCAAAAACTTTAAGGCTCTCCCTAGCAAGTACAGAATACAACAATAAATCTATAGAATACCAAAATGAGTCTACTGAAAAATTGCATGAAGCCATGTATGGCGAAGATAATGGGGCAATAGTACGTCTATTGAATGCCAAAGCAGATCCAAATGCTAAAAATCAAACAGGCAAAACTCCATTGGGCATGGCCATAACGTTGAAAAAATTGGACGCTATGAGGATATTGCTGGAGCATGGAGCAAATCCGAATGCTCCTAATGAAAATGGCGATACTATGCTGCATATGGCTCTAGAATCGGGAAATATTGGCGCCGTGAAGGTCTTACTGGAGCATGGAGCAAATCCGAACGTTCCGAACAAAGAAGGCAATTCTCCATTGCATTGCGTGTATTACAAAGATGATAAGAATATGGTTAAATTTCTTCTGGATAGCGGAGCTGACGCAGGCACACTATTGCATCGGGCAGCTAAGGAAGGAAAGAAAGATATGGCTAAGCTTCTTCTGCCCAAATCCAATGTGAACGCGAGAGATAGGGGAGGCAAAGCACCGTTACATTTTGCAGCCGAAATGGGATGCGATAAAGTTGCCGATATCCTTCTGGAAAGACCAAAAATCAACGTGAATGCAAAGGATGCAGAAGGCAAAACGCCATTGCATTTTGCGGCAGCAAATGGACGCGACAAGGTAGTTTTGATTCTTCTGGATAAAGGTAAGGCTAACGTGGACAGAAAAGATATGGAGGGTAAAACGCCACTGCATTATGCTGCTGTAAATGGGCATAGTAAGGTTATTGAGCTTCTTTTTGCGCGTAAAGCCATTGTGAAAAAAGACAAAAATGGCAAAACGCCGTTGCATTATGCTGCCATAAAGGGGTATGGTAAGGTTGTAGAGCTTCTTCTGAGAGGGAAAGCCAATGTACATGCAAAAGATAATGAAGAAAAAAGGCCATTGCATTATGCTGCTGAAAATGGGCACAGCAAGGTAGCGGAGCTCCTTCTGAAGAATGGAGCCAATGCACATGCAAAGGATAAAAATGGCAAAACGCCTATTGTATTGGCATCCGAGAGTGGACATAAGAATGTTGTAGCAATTTTTGCGCGTTTTCTGGGTAAAAAGACCATGGAAAAGACAAGAGGCAACAAAAGCAAAACGCCTATGTGGTCTGCATCTGAAAACAAACATAAGAACATTGAGGGAATTGCTAAGGAATTGTTACCAAGTAAACTGGACTCACCATTCTCGTATAGATGAAGTGCTGCAGCTTCATTCCAGATGTTATTTGTCCACATTATTTGGGCACGATTCCTAAGGAATTGTTATAAGCAATTTACTATGATACTGCCCATTGCATGGCATCAAACAACGATGCAAAAGCTTGACTTGAGGAGCGTATTTTTTTTTGCTTCGCATGGTTCCAAGAATGCTCGATGGGGTTTAGAACTGGCGAATAAGCTGGCAGAAACGCAAGATGACTTCCGGCTTTTTCTATAAGTTCCCGAATTTCTTTTGCTTTGTGTATCGATGCATTGTCCATGATTACAATCTGTCCTTTTTTCAACAGAGGAATCAACATTGTTTTCAACCATCAAAATAAACAACCTCGAGTCGCATGTGCCGGTGTATCCGAATGGAGCTATAATTTTGTTGCCGCATTTTGCTGCTACAATGCATCTCGCAAATTTTCTTCCTGGGATTTCTGTGAATACTTTTTCGCCTCTTTTGGCTCTCGCATATTCTCTGTACAAGAATTCGTCAAAGTGCTTTTTTACGCGTAACGCCGAGGCATTTCAATGCTTTGTATACGCCTGCATTACAACACTTGAAATGAGCTCCTATCTCTCGTAGATAAGCATCTGGATGGCTTTTTTCACATACTCCCAAACTTCTTCATCATGAAGTTTGTTTTGGGCTCTCGGAGCAGGGAGCGCTTTTAAACTTCCGGTTGTCTGCTTCAGCTTGAGCCAACTTACTATGCTACGCCAGCAAACTCCAAATAATGCGCTCGTTTTTTCTTGCGTATGACCACTTGCCAGATAATTGATCACTTTTATTCGTAATTCTTCGCTGTATGTATTCATTGTTGACTCC
>BNWE01000021.1 GCA_025998595.1 Alphaproteobacteria bacterium
TTTGTTGCATTCTTTGCTGACATTTCAGGCGATTCGCCTAAACCATCGCAAGACTTAAAACGCATTGTGGTGTAAAAAACGTAGCAATCAATCGTTTTTTGCTACTTTTTTGTGCATTTTTATGACGTGCAAGCTCGTCGAACAAGCCTCCCAAACATTAACTAAACATATCTCTAAAATTTTATGAAACGCCCGTGACCGTAGCCGCCGCCGTTTCCAGAAGCGGGTGGAGAATTGCTATAGTTACTGCCACCGCTGCCACCGTAAGAAGAAGGAATACCGTTGCCTCCACCCCAGCCGCCGCCTCCACTCCAGCCGCCGCCTCCACTCCAGCCGCCGCCTCCACTCCAGCCGCCGCCTCCACCGCCGCCGTTGCCAGAAGCAGGTGGAGAATTGCTATAGTTACCACCGTTGCCTCTACCACCGCCGCCTGAAGCAGCTGGTTTCGGGGGGTATTTAGGTCCAGAGAATTGAGGGACAGGCAAAGAAGGTTCATATCCAGCAACATTATTAGTAGCGTTTGGAGAATAAGTATTGTAACGTGTGACGTTCATATTGTTATACATATTTCGAAATGCGAATTGCAAATCATACAAATGGAAAACATAGCTCTTTCCCAAAGCATCAACCTGAAAGCAGTCAATGGAACTGTATCTTGTTATCTTTTCTCCTCCACTCCCAGGCTTTCCCTTTATATCAAACACATTCTGTGTTTGCCATTTAGGATCGACATGGATATTTAATATGCCATTGTATGGGAGATTGTGACGATTAACTGACTCCTGTACACTATTTGATACTAAAACATGAAGCCTTGGAGTATTTTCGGCACTATTTTTTCCTAAATTACTATGACGCACACCATTATACAAATCGTAACATATTTCAGTGAAAAGATTTCTAGATAGCACGTCTGCAACATTTTTATCTTCTCCAGGTATTCCATCACATATTACATCCTTCCCCTCTCCAACGCCGTAAATGTACCTTTTTTTCAACAAAGGATTGCATTCATTGAAATATGAACTTTTGTCATAGAAACAGACATTGGTTCCTTTCCAATAAATCATACAACGATTATAAAAATAATTCATATAAAAATATTCTGCATCATTGTACAATTCATCCATTTTTTTAAAATACGTATCCTGATCTGTCTCGGCCCACGTGGTGTTGAGCTGTCCACGCTTATCATCAAAAGTGCCGTTAGGACATTTTTGCATGTTTCTTAATTTACCAATAAGATCATTATATATCTGCTCTGATGGCTTTTTCTCCCCCTCTTTAAAGGACAAGAAATTGATATGCAAAAGAGTCTTATCTTCAGCAGGATTTGTCAGCGTATTATTCGGCATTATAGTTTTAACATAATCATCTGATACTGTAACTGATCTCGAAAAAAACATTTCATTAAACACAACAAGTTTCCAAGCATCATGTATTTCCCGGTTATTCTCGAATCCCTTGACGCCGCCAAAAATATGCAATATTTCATTTTCTCTTTCGTCCAAGAATTTTCCGATTTTTTGTTCAATATCGATATTGGGAGCGACGTAGCGAGCATCATAGTCATTGGAATAATAATTAGCAGGTGGACTTGTGCAGTCGCCTACAGGCCCAGCGTAATCCCAATTGTAGGGAACGTCGTTGGAAGCATTGTATTGAGCGCAAGAAGCGATGCTAGGAATATCGTAAGGAAAACCGTTACCGCCAAAAATATTTACAGAAGCGAATCCTCCAGTGGATTGGTTCTTAGGAACGACGTAAGGAGCGATATTCGGATAGATTTGTTGTTTAGGATCAAGCCTGAGTGGGACATGAGGAGTCTTCTTTTTGACTTTTTGGCCGTCAGCTTGGTAATGGGCAAAATATGAATAACCATCTCGGGGCAATATATGAGGAGATACTGTAGTTAAAATATCAGGAATCTTTTGGATCAAAAAAGCCCAATATCTGTCGTAATAACCTGATGAAGCGAATTTATTCTTGCGAATAAATTTTCCAGCAATAGAATCATCTTTTATATACATAAACTGTTGGTAGAATCTTTTTTCGTATACCTGTTTGAATAAAGCTAACATTTTTTGCTTTGCTATTTTAAGTCTTTTTGTTAATTCCTTGCGAACATCTGCCTTGCTATGTCCTGCCAAAAGCTTTGCACACGCAAATACCAGTTCAGCTTCATCGAAAAACAAAAGTTCTCTTACATTGTCACCTGTTCTGGTAACTGTAATTGCATAAAACGGTGCGTTACCGAGAAAAGCTCGTTCTAGCTCATCTGCTTGTGCACTTTTTAATTCCCTGGAACTACTTGAAGTGCCCCCGACTCTGTCGACATTACCTAATGCAACAACCAATGCACAGCTTGCGACAACAATAAATCGATCCATCACATTCTCCTAAACCTATACTTTTATGCTATCGACAATTTATGAACAAATTATTGATAAAACTAAAAAACATCATTTTTGAATTTTATGAGTTTTTCGATTTTTGCGCTCTACTCCTGTATGGTGCGCAATTTAATATCCACTGACTATACGATCGATCAGTTGCTTTGTGGTGGGGATGAAGTTGTTCTCATAAAACGGATCTTCCGCAAATCTATAGGCCAGATGTCCGGCAAACATAAGATTTTCTTCCGGATCGCCGTCGTGCGCAACGCTTTGCAGCGTTTTTTGTATGCAGAAGCTTCTTGGATCAGGAATCTTACCTGTTGTTCCATGTTGCTGACACCAGCTGCTAAATCTACACATACTGAGACAACCACAGCAGTTTTTTTGATCTTCTAGGATCTGCTTTTCCTGCTCCGGAGTCACAAATACGACTGTGTTGTCGGGAGTTCGCATTGCCTTCGAGTATCCATCATTGATCCAGGCTTCTATATCTGCTTTCCGGGATTCGTCTAAAAAAAACTCCAGGGAAAACACTCGAACAGCAAGAGATGAATCCTCGACGATGTTCGCCTGCCTTTCATGTCTTTTCAGCATATCACTGAGCATTCTTGTGTTTACGGCGGACGAATAAAATCCAGTTGGACTCAACTGCGTCAATCGAACATCGCCCCTTTTCAGCGACATTAGCTTTGGTTGCCATGATTTTACCACCGGACACTCGGTCGTCATCATGGAGCGTGTTCCAAATTGAAATGCGACCAATCCCAGCTCTTTATTGTCGATGTAGTCGCTCCACTCGGAAAGCCACCACACTCCGCCGGCTATGATTATTGGAATATGCTGTAGGTTGAACTCGTTCATGGTACGTCGCAACGCAACTAGCCTCAAATACGGATTTGACGGCTTCAGTGGATTCTCGGCATTCGATAGTCCATTGTGTCCTCCGGCCAGCCATGGATCTTCATAGACAACTCCTCCTAGAAAGTCCTGATGTTTTTTGAATGATCTACGAAACAGAGCCGAAAACGCTCTTGCAGATGAAACTATGGGATAATAGTAAACGCCAAACCTAGATGCCAGTTCCGCCAAAGCATAGGGCATTCCAGCGCCACAAACTACACCGTGTATGCAATCTTTGGCTTCTACAAGAACTCGCTCTAATATTTCTTCTGAGGCGCCCATTTCCCAGAGGGCGTTCATGTGAATACGTCCGCTGCCGTTGGAAACTTCGCGGGCAATTCTCGCCTGCGCGATGGCTCCTGACACGGCATATTCTATCATTTCTCTTCGTCTATCAGTTCTGGATTTTGCGTGATATATCAGCGGAATAATGTTTCCATTCTCGTCATATGAATCTGCATTTACTGCGGAAAAAGTTCCGACACAACCGGCAGCTGCCCATTCGCCACTGGTGTAGCCATTGGAAACGGAAACCCCCTTACCTCCCTCTACCAGAGGTAGAACTTCAACTCCAGAAATTTTTTGCAATCCAAGATGCACGCTAACTCCCATAAACAATATGCTGTTTGGACTACTGCTCTGCATTCAGAAGGAGAAAAGATTACAGGCAGTAGTCCTCGGACAATAGGTCCGCCGATGATAATAGTACACCAATCACCAGATGTAAACTTTTATTGTGAAACTTGATCGTGAGCAGGAGCATTTAATTCATGGAATAGTTCGTGTGAATCGTACAGGTTGTAATAAACAGAGGTTTTATGGCAAAATCAGAAGAAATATTTTGGAGAGTTTTTGGGCAAATACAATAGGGCAAATTTTATAATGTAGCCCAAAAGCTCCATCAAAAGATAAAGAAAACGAGAAGCTCTGAAATTACCGTCATCCAGAGGAGCGTAGCGATGTAGGGTTCAGTAGCTCCAAAAGAAGCGCTCACGACGACGCTGAATTTCTAAGAAATAGCCTTTGCCTAGCGAAGAGATGCCATCCAATATCAAGATGCCTCTCTCTGTTGAATATACGGCTACAAATGTCTATTCTTTCGCCCAGATCTTATCAATGAATGCTGATGTTTCGTTCCTCAACACATTTATAGCTTCTTCGTCGAATTCCTTCAGATAACTCATGAAACCATGAACCGTACCTTTAGGTGTGACCATATTGGTTTCGATTCCAGCCGTCTTCAGTTTCTCATAAAGCAATATTTGTCCATCCAAAAGAACATCACATTCTGCAGCAATAAACATTGTTGGCGGAAATACAGTCACATCCTCTTGTAAAACAGGAGAGACTAGAGGATTTGTTTTCTGCTCATCACCAGCATATTGCTTATAATAAAATTTCGTGCCGTCTTTAGGTAATGCCACCATGTTTCCATATGCCTCAAATGACTTTGATTCACAATCACTTGGTAAGGCGGCATACAAAAGGATCTGGGCATATGGCTTCTTTTGCTTTTCTCTGCTGATTTTTATACACAGAGCCGCAGATAAATTACCTCCCGCGCTATCTCCCGAGAGAACAATTTCTGCGTTTGGATAGTTTTTGACGATCCAGGAGTAAACACAAGAAACATCATTGAGCGGAGTTGGAAATGGATGTTCCGGAGCAAGCCTATAATCTACTGATATAACCATTACTCCAAGTATATTTGCAATTTTGCGACAAAGAGGATCGTGTGTTTCTAGATTTCCCTGAGTCCAGCCACCACCATGAACATACATCACAATGAAATTTCTATTGGAACTCTTTAATGGCGCGTATGTTCTTATGGGAATCTGATAATTATCAGGTGCTTTAACAATTGAATCCTTTATTTCCTTTACATCGTCCTTGCTTCCTGCATGAGCCAAGAAAAAATTGTTAGATGCTTCCCTTTTTCGCTGCGGCGTAAGATTTGTTAGATCTTTTAATAACTCCGATACTACAGCCAATAAATCATTCAAAATAATATTGGATTTTTCCGAAGGTACTGCGGTGTATTTACTTTCTAACACGGTATTGTACCCATTCTCTTG
Source organism: Alphaproteobacteria bacterium (assembly GCA_025998595.1). The sequence continues at coordinate 5,372 of BNWE01000021.1, forward strand.
CTCCAGACAAGACGTTAGCAAACATAACATAAATAATAAGACTCTCGTTGCCATTTGCTTCTCCATACTTATTTAGACCTGTTGCAAAAACCTTTTGGAAGTCCTGATAATCAGAACCAGAGATCAACTTTTGCAACGAATCTATTGCATATACATGATTTACGTATCATATGTATCATATGTATATCACATTTGTGGAGTCGATGATAAATCATTTTCGTCGTTCTCTCCAGAAATAACGATTTTCATCGTCGGAAAACTCTTGGAGAGCCAGGAGAAAACACTGGCAACATCGTCGTTAAGCGTAGTAGCCAAAGGATGATCTTTAGTATATTCTTGCCTACAATCTGCGTACACAACGGTAGCTCCCAATGTATTTGCAATTTTACGGCAAATAGGATCGTGTACTTCTATATTTCCCTTAGTTCTGCCTCTATCGCGAACATACATCACAATAAAATTCTTATCAGAATTCTTTAATGGCGTATATGTTCTTATGGGAATTTGATAATTATCTGGCGCTTTTACGGTCGAATCTTTTACTTCCTTCACATCGTCCGTTAGGTCATCCTTAGTTCCACCATCAGCTGAGAAAAGTTTGTTAGATTTTTCTATCTTCTGCTGAAGCATAACACTGTCTAGATCTTTTAACACTCCAGCTTTCACCACTAAATCATTCGAAATGATATTCGATTTTTCCGAAAGTACTGCAGCGCTTTTATTTTCTTGCTCCAAAGGCGCCACAGTATTTTTACCTTCTAATGCCGTATTGCTTTTTTTTTCCTGTTCCGAACAGGCTGTTAATAGACAAAGCATAAATAATAAAACTCTCATTGTTGTTCTCCTCTCTACTTTATTGTATACGCACCATCGCATATATACTCCTTCTCAATAAGAATATGGATTTTGTTCTTCTGGATCCCTACGTCGCTACGCATCCTCTGGATGAGTGGTTGCACTACTGGCGTTTACCGAATAACGCATGTGCTGCAAGCACCGTAGGAGCCAGGAAAAAGAGAATCTAACTTCTCAAGTCGAATGTGTATATCATAGGAATCATGGCATAAAAAAGTTAACAAAAAGTTTATTTTTATCGGATCTGCCAATTTGTTTTGCATTGATGATATGTTTTTCGTCATAGCCAATGGAATTTGCATGAATTGCTTCCAATTGTATGTAATCTTCTGTATGTAATCTTCAATTTACGTTTTGGCGTCTGTTTTGGGATATTTGCTGTCTCTCTTTTGCTGATAACCTTTTTGCAGGCGGCGAGTGTACCTTGCCTCGGGACTTTCTTTGTGAAGACATGAATTCACGCTGACAAACATCCCCTATGACGGATGGGGACACAACAAAAAAATATTCGCATATGTTTTTTGTATTTCTTGACTATTTTTTAACAAAAGTCTGCTTTAATAGTTATTGTGATCTAGTAAGATTTTTTATGATTATGGAGAATTTCGATGTGGGATGCTGTTACGCCGCAACGTGCAGATGCTGCTAGTACATCGCAACGTATAGAGGCAGCTGTTTCGCCGCAATACATAATAGTATGTAAAGATTTCTTCATGAGCGAGATTGACGGAGAAGGTGATACAGTCAACGGCGATCAAAACGAGTTTAGCAAAAATTCCACGCCGTGTTTGTCATTCGATGTTGGATCGTCGAGACTTATAACCAATAACAGTACTGGTGAAATAAATGGAGACGGTAGAATTGTTTGCGATGATCCAACAGTATGCATGAGGTACGGATCATGGGCGCCAAAATTACAAACCGCTCTATATGAAGGGACTATGATTTCAGCCATCGGCATAAGACGCTTTAGTTGCATTCAAGGAGTTAAAGTTATCGTACAATCGCTAGATTACGAGCTCTGCTGCATAAAGACATATCGACAGCAGGATGATACAATTATGTTTTCGTTCAGCGCTTTGATCACACAGGATGTAACTACCCTAATCGATCCATCAGGCCAAAAGGTTGGAAATGTTGGCTCGAGGTTTAATTATAGAACTGTGGCATCCCAAGCGATAGCTTCTGTTAAAAAGTAGGCGTGTTTATCCGTCATTTCACAAATGAAGTGCATAATTTTCGTTATGAAGCATGAGATTTTCGTTAGATACACAAAAGTCTCAATTTATTCCCTTAAAAATATTGGCTGTCAAATCAGAAAGGTCTTCAGTTGGCCACAGGCGGCAAGTATGTCGTTGCCTAGCGATTTTCTTATGATGGTGCGGATTCCGTCCAATCTCTTTCCCCAAGCAAAAACATCGTCTCTCGATTTATTTCTTTATATTTGTTAACTGTTTGTTAATAAACATATGTTCTAATGGTTATTGTGATTTAGTAAACTTTTTTATAACCATGAGGGATTTTAAAAATGAAAATGTTTTATGAACTTTGTGCGCTTTGTATGATTTGTATGTTTGTAGCTTCCGGCGGCGCGCAAGCAAGTATCACTGCAGGAACTACCTGTAATACAGGAGAGGTAAATGATGGTACAATAGCAATAACTGATCCTACATTTAGCGACGAGTATTTTTTTGATCTTGAGCCAGATGACATCGAAAAGCATCTTCAAACGCTTAAGCTAGATGACATCAATGCGCTATCCTACGAGCAAATTCGATCCCTTGGTATTGCTCAGACTATGTTTGTGTTTCATCGCTCGCCGATCACGCAAGCGCAGGCAAGCATACTTCCGCCGTCAAATTTAAAATACTCTTTTAGTATTTGCAGAGATGTTGTAAAGAGGAACGGACAGGAAGGAAAAAAAATCTCTGGATGGCTTGAATTTGAGCTAAAAGACCTAGTCTCTAAGCTTAAGCCTGAGCAAATAGCCATGCTTACTAAAGTGCAAATCTGGCTATTGTTCTCCCCAGAGCGAATCGCGAATCTCACAGAAGAAGCAGCATTGAGTCTTTTTGAGCGTTTTGAAGAGCTAAAAATAGCGAATGAGCAAAGAGATGCATTAATATCAAGGATAGCATATTTTCTAAGAGAGAGGTCTATATTGCCAGATTTTCTAGGAGAGAACTCTACATTGCCCATTGCGCGACTCAGGCTTGGACAATATGTTGCACTAACTACTAATACTGATCTGCTTGATGCACTATTCCCTAAGGATAAGAAGCGGAAGAAGCAGGGGCAGAAGCAAATGGCTGCATTAAATAAAAGAAAGAACGAGATCTTTGCATCCATTGCACAAACAGCGCAGCCGCCAGCTTGTACGTTTGATGCAGGAGCAATAACTGATCCTAAATTTATCGATGAGTATTTCATGAATTTTGGGACAGATAGGATATTCAGGCGATTAACATAAATGACATCAATGCGCTGTCCTACACACAAATTCGAGATCTTAGTCTTGCACAAACTATATTTGTGTTTCATCGCTCGCTCACACGAGAACAGGCAACCAATATATCTCCAGTGTCAACGCTTAAAGACTACTATAGTGGCTCTCGAGAAATGTATCGCGACAAACGACCGGACATGTTGCCAAAGCTGTACTCTATGGGGCTAATTGAATATCTAAGAAATGACATAATCTCTAATCTTAAGCCTGAGCAAATAAAGACATTTACTAAAGTGCAAATCTGGCTACTCTTCTCTCCAGATCGAATCGCGATGATGTCACCGGAGCAAATTCTTGCATTAGAGGCTCGTTCTTCAGAATTTGAAGAAGATGGGCCTGTAGAAATACTCACTCCCGATCAAATAAAAGCTTTAATGGCCAGAAAAGAGGAGCTCATGAAGCAAAAGTGAAAAAGGCTAACCTTGCAATGTTTTCAGTTGACCGCAGGCGGCGAGTATGTCGTCGCCTCTGGATTTTCTGATGATTGTGCGAATTCCCTTGGATAGCAGAATCGATAGAAAAGCGTCTGCTCTTACGCGTGGGCTGCCGATAAAAATGGATCCGCTCCAGTTGTTGAACATAATCAGATTAACTTTGCAGTGTATGTTGGCCAGAAGTTTGGCCAGTTGACGCGCATCATCGTCGGAATCGTTAACTCCGTACAGCAATAGATACTCAAACGAGACATGCTCTGTGTTGCTCAAGCTGAGATATTCTTTGGCGGCGTTTAGTACTGTTTCAATGTCGTATTTCCTGTTGATTGGCATGAGCTCACTGCGTTTGGCGTCGTTGGGAGCATGGAGTGATATCGCCAGTTTTACGCCGAACTGCGCCAGCTTCAGGAGATCTGCCTCTATTATGCCAGCAGTCGATACCGTCACCTTATTTCGGGAAAAATTATGAGTTTTTTCTCCCAGAAGTAGCTCCAGCGCATCAAATAAACTCTCGGCATTGAGCATAGGCTCTCCCATGCCCATAAATACCAGATTCGTGAGATTTCTCTGCTCCGCCGATTCCAGCAGCAAATCTTTCCAGAAGAAAACCTGCGCCATTATTTCGGATGCCGTTAGATTTCTCGAAAACAGCTGTCTTCCGGTATTGCAGAATTTGCATCCCATGGCACATCCCACTTGCGCGGAGAGACATACGGTATTTCTTTTTTCCTCAGGAATAAACACGGTTTCGATCTGATGACCATCGTGAAATTCCAGCAATGCCTTCTGGGTTCCGTCGGACGATTTCTGCAAATTACAGCATTTGGGACGTTCCAGCGAAAACCGATCCTCCAAGACAGCCCTAACTTTGTGCGGAACGTCCGTCATAACATCAAATGATGAAGCGCATTTCATGTGAATCCATGGGAAGACTCGCTTTGCATCTAGTCTAGTCAGACCTATTTCTGAAAATTCACGCTCCAGAGCATCAAACGTCAATCCCAGAATAGATATTTTATTCATAGTTGTTGCACCGCAGACGGTCCTTGCAGGACTTGCGTTAATTGCTTTGGCATGTCTGAGATGCATTTTATCATCGTTTTACTCTGCACTGACTTTTGGCAAGTTTGTCCACAATCTCGTTGTACTTGTTTCCGGCGTGCCCCCTGACCCAATGCCAGGAAATTTTATGACGCTTTGTCGCTTCCAAAAGACGCAGCCAGAGATCTTTATTTTTCACCGGGTTACCCTCGGAATTCACCCAATTCCTTTTTTGCCAGCCGGAAATCCATTTGGTAATTCCCTCCTTCACATAGGTACTGTCCGTGTACAAATCAACCGAATAGGGAGATTTCAGATATTCTAACGCGCAAATTGCCGCCATCATTTCCATGCGATTATTTGTCGTGTCTGGATCAGAACCACACAATTCCTTTTGCTTGTTCCCAAATAATATGACGGCTCCCCATCCGCCAGGACCGGGATTTCCACAACAAGCTCCGTCCGTATAAATCGCCAGCGTGACGCTGGATCCGTTTTCTGCCAGCGTGACGCTGGACTCGCTTATTTTTGTGGATTCAGCTTCGGCATTGAAGATAGCGCTCGCATACGTTTCAGAAGGTAGCGAAGCAATAGACGGCTCCAACGTCACGTTGGTCATGCTACCTGAAAACACATGAGTCGCTGCTCCGGTTTGGGTACAATTGCCATCGTCATCAATCGTTATTAGTAGTGTACCGCCCCTTTGTTTTACTGTAATTGTATTGGTTTTCAAAAATTTACGTTGATGAGCGACAAAAGCTGTAGCCAGAGCACCACTTCCACAAGCCAACGTGAGTCCATCGGCCCGTTCAAAAACGATCAGATCAATACATACATTATTGGATCCAACGTCACGTTGGTCTGACGTAATCTTTGCAAACGAAACGTTCGTTTTATGTGGAAACAAAGCGTCTGACTCAAATCTCGCTCCCAGATAGTGCGCTAGAGCCAAAGATGGCATTTGTTTCAGAAAGAAAATCAGATGCGGATTCCCAACAGACAAACATGATACATGATAAACTCCTAATTCTTCCAGACTGCTCCAAAGAGCATCTCCCATACGGAAATCATCGATTAAACTGAGATTCATTTGGTTTAAAACCCGCCTTGAGAGAACGGTCGCTGTTGGTTTTCCAAATTTTACTGAGACTAACCTTTCTTCACTAGGTAGTACTTGCAACACATACGTTTTATCTGTGGTTGCGTTACTTGTTGCAAATTTAGCAGAAACAATTGGGGCCAGCGTCACGCTAGTGGCTCCAACATCACGTTGGTTTATGAGAAGCCCAAGACAACGAGCTGCATTGCCGCAGATTTCCGCCTCACTGCCATCAGCATTGAAAAAAGAGGCTTCAACAGTCGCTGACTTGGCGTCATATTTGTATATGGTAACCAGATCGCAGCCGACGCCAAATTTCCGATGGCTTATGATTCTGCAGAAATCTGGAATATCGTCCACATCAGCGAGCTGTGACGCCTCAATCATTACGAAATCATTTCCGAGGCCGTGCATTTTATCAAAATTAACCGTCGTCAAATTGCCCCCAGAATGTTTTTCGTAATTATCTTGCCACGTTCCACCGCCGGCTGATCAAATGCATTTACATTTGCAATGCGACAGTAAGCAACGACCTCCAGTATAAAATGCATGAAAAGGGCTCCCAAGATTTCCGGCGTAACCGTAGGAAATTCGAATTTTCTCACGGGAAGTCCATTTTCAATAATCGATTGAATTGTAGCGCTATATTGAGCCTCAAAAATATCCGTGACTTTTTTATTCGTTAAATACGAAAACGAATCAGGCACAAAATCTTCGGCTATGGTAAGTTTCGTCGTTTGCTTTTCCAGAAAAAATGTAAAACATTTATCTCTTGGACCGTCCAGATACAGCTGCAATTGACTGTGCTGATCGACGGATCCTATGGCCGTTAGTGGAGTCACGCCCATTCCGTATTTTCCGGTGCTTTCTGCATATAGTTGCGCCAGCCAATTTCCAAAAAGCGATAATTTATCGGAGTATATGAAGGAAACATGCTGGGCATGTCCAAATACAAAATGCGCTCCCTCAAGAGAAGCTCCAAAAGAATTTTCCAGATATTCTTCAGCTCCTCTTCGAATGGCCATTGGATCGATACCACACATCACCGCCGGAAGCATACCAACGGCAGAAAATACCGAAAATCGACCGCCTACGTCCCACGGATGATTAATGCAGAAAAATCCATACTTCGCCGCAATTTCCCGCAGCGATGATTGTCTATTTTCTGTTATTATGACTACCCTCTCCACAAAATCACTGATGCCCCTTCCCTTCAGTAACTCTATGGTCAGCAGCAACTGCGAAATTGTCTCGAGGGTTTCTCCGGATTTTGAAATACAAAGAAACCCCGTTTCCTCTAATACCAGTTCCGAAAACACATTATTCAATGTATGCGGATCCAGATTGTTTACAAACGTAACTTTGTTTCCGACGCCGGAGATGGCATGTATGCACTGCCCTCCGAGACTTGATCCTCCGATGCCAAAAACCACGAATTTTTTAAACGACAGCCACTTCTGCAGGCGTTGATCTTCGAGGAAATGCAAGTCCTCGTTACCACTCACCAAAGAAACACAGCTGGACAGAAACAAACTGCTATCGTCATTTTGTGATTTCCTGCTGCCGCTTAAAATATTCTGCGTAATCGTCATCTTGCCCTACTAATTGTATTCGCCTTAGGCGTTGTCACACAGATCACGCATGGGTCCTTCCCAAATATTTCCTTGGCCTGCTTATTCACCTCGTCGAAGGAATAGTCGTTATCGCTTGAGAAATCCCTAATGAAATCAAAATCATGACCAGCTCCAAGCCTTCTAGAGAATATATCCAATACTTCCAATATATTTCTGCCGTCTATTTTCGATGTATCAAACAGTTTTTTAGACGCAACATCCGCTCGCTCTTTCTGTATGCCTTCGGATGCAATGTATTTCATTTCCGTTAGAACTGCCGTTATTACATCTTCGACATTACCGGAGTTCGGCGCCGTAACCGTCATGCAGAAATCACCGTGCTCGTAATTCCACAACGAATAACTAAACGAAATTGCCGAAGCGATTTTTTGCTCATCGATCAGGCTATTCTGTAGAGCCTCGCTCATGTGGTTGATATAGATTTCCGCAGCTTTAGCTTTTTCTTTGTCCTGCTTGTAATTCGGAACTTTCCAATATATTTCTATCACCGGCACGCTCACCTGATCGCTGGATTTGGTGATTCTTGTGACAGAACCATGATGATCCGGCTCCTGCAAACGCTTAATTGTCGACGATGTCTTTGTATTTCCGAAATACTTACTCACTACCTTCAGAGCTTCTTCTTTCTTCACATTCCCGACGATAATTATTGTTGCTCTATTTGGTGTATAATGCTTTTGCTTAAACAACTCCACATCATCTTTGCTTATGAGTTTCAAGCCATCCTTAGTTCCAGAAATGCTGGATCCGTATTTGGAATGCCAATACATGGATTTCCTGGCTTCTTTTTTTATTATCGTACGATCCGATTGGTCTTCTTTATCAATTGCCTGCTCCACCAAATTCTTTGTTGACTTAACATCCTCAGGACTGAAGGATGACGCGGTAAATAGATCACCTAAATTTTTCAAAAATCCGTCTAAATTCTCTAATTTTCCGCATAGATAGAACACACTCTGATCATATCCGGCGTAAGAGTTGCTCTCAGTACCATACTGCAATGCGTTTCCATTGACATTATTCATGTACTTACTAGCTAGAATTTTGGAGAGAACATTGGCGACTCCCTCCTTATCAACTTCATCTGTGCTGCCAGCGGATACCGAAAGCACCACCATCAGCGAATCAGACTTTGATGTTTCAACAAAAACTACAGACATGCCGTTTTCCAACTTCTCTACAGAACTATCTCTGTATTCCTGATCTTCGGCATTAACACAACAAGAAAAAAACGATAAAAACAAAGCGAAAGCAAAATTCCTTAACATTTTTTCACTCCATGCATTAATAAAATTAAACTAGATATTAGTATTTGCATCCGGCAAACTAATCTCACGTTGAGCTTCTCTATCAAAATACTGTTTTACATTGTGCCCCTTCCCAATGGAAGACGACGATTTACTGATTACTGGCGGAATCAATAACTTATTGCTTATCTTCATTCCCTCAGTATCAATATTATCATTTTCATAACTGCTGCATCCACTAAGCAGAAACAATGAAAACAGCCCACATACATATCTCATATTTACCTCAATCATAAATTACCACGATCACATTTCATACTCACCTCCTTGAAAAACATTACATATAATATCACACATTCACCTCAATTGCAAATTATTTTTATGCGAAACAAAAAACAAAAGCATTGCCCCAATTACAATTGAACTATCAGCAATATTAAATGCTGGCCAATGGTATCCGCAGACGTGAAAGTCCAAAAAATCTACGACAGAACCACGAAAAACACGATCCAATATATTACCAATAGCTCCGCTGACCACAAATCCAGATGGCAATCTACATGATATATTGTTTCGAGCCCAAATAACAAGATATATGACGACAGCCGCCGATAACAACGTCAAAATAACCGGAGGAACAGTATTAAGCGCACCAAAAGAAACGCCGAAATTTCTCACGAGCACCAGATCGAAAAACGGAAGTACTTCCAGCGAACGGCCCCCTATCAAATAGGTTTCCGCCAACTGCTTGGAAAGCTGGTCGCTGAACAATATGAAAAGCGACCAAATAATCGTCCATTTTACCGAGCTAAAACACTCTGGCACCTTGGGCATACTTTATCTCCGTTGAGTGACGTCGAGACCTTCCAACATCTTTCGCATTTTTCTCCAGTGGCCAATGAAACAACTACGCCAATATTTTTAATGTCCTCTGTAGGCCTCTCGCATAACCTTCCTCTATCCGGTATTTCTGATATAGTCGGTTCTGCAAGAGGCCTACTAACAAACGCACCGTCTGGAATTGGAGCGTTATACAGCTTTACTTCTGAAGTTATGGTTATCTCTTCCAAGGAATCTTTACAATCAATTGGCACTATTCCATCCGGATCATAAATTGTAACGCTAGCCTGCAAACTTGATCCCAAAAGCTTATCTTTTCTGGCGATTTCGATAGCGGTCGTGACACTTCTGCGGATTTCCTTAACTTTATTGATTTGAGCATACAGTTCAGGATTCAGCCACTTATCATCAGTCTTTAAGAATCTCTCTAAGTGTATGGATCCGTGCACACCTCGTCCATCAGATGTGTTTGTAGGCGCTTGCAGTACGCTCGTTTTATTATTGGATCCAACGTCACGTTGGCTCAGGAAAGCCTCTTCTGCAGTGTATACGATTATCGGAGCCAAACGCCTTACCAAATGCTGAAACAATATGTGCAACACATAACGATAGGCCTTGCGCTTCTGGTCATCTTTGTGATCGCAGTAGAGGCAATCCTTTCTTATGTCGAAGAAAAACGACGACAAATCTCCGGAGCAAAACGTATGCAAAATCGTAAAGTATTTGTTGATATCGTAGGCATTTATGCACTGATCCAACTCCGCCTCCAGCTCATGCAATCGATGCAGCAGCCATTTCTCCAAATCTGGCAGTTCCGCGTATTCCACAATTTCGGATTTCTCATCGTAGCCGGAAAGCGCTCCCAGCATATAGCGCAGCGTATTTCTCAGTTTGCGGTAGACGTCCTCCAACTGCTTGAGAATATTTATGCCCAACTTGAGATCCTGCGTGTAATCACTGCCAGAAACCCACATTCTGAAGATATCCGCTCCCCAGTTTTGCACAACTTCGTCCAATGTTATGGTATTTCCGAGAGATTTGGACATTTTCCGTCCTTTCTCATCCACAATGAACCCGTGAGTCAGCACTGCCTTAAACGGAGCATTTACGAAAGTACCACACGAATTCAACAGAGAATGCTGGAACCATCCACGATGTTGATCTGATCCCTCCAGATACAAATCCGACTGAATAGACATGTTGCGTAATCTTCCTCTATCCGGTATTTTTGTCGTCGGTGCTTGCAGCACACGCATTTCATTATTATCGAATCCAACGTCACGTTGGTCTAAAAAATCCTCGGATATAGTCGATTTTGCAACATGTCTAATATCCGAAATACCATCTCTAATGACATAGGCATGAGTGGACGCACTTTCGAACCAGACGTCCATTGTGTCCGTCATTTTTTCATAATCGTCCGGATTATATTTATCACCCAAAAAATACGCTGAATCTCGCGAAAACCAAGCATTGGAACCTTCTTCTTCAAAGACAACTGCGACACGATCTATCACTTCGGCATCTTTTAGTGGTTCTCCGGTTTTTTTGTTTAGGAACAGAGGCAAAGGCACTCCCCACACACGCTGGCGAGACAGACACCAATCCCCTCGATTTTCAACAAACGATTTTATGCGGTTGTACCCTTGCTTTGGTATCCAAGCGACTTTTTCGATTTCCTCCAGAGCTTTTTTCCTGAGTCCTGTATTATCCATGCTTATGAACCACTGCGGAGTCGCCCGAAATATCAGCGGAGCCTTTGATCTCCAGGAATGTGGATAGCTGTGGGTTATGACCGACTTGAACAGCAGCGCTCCGACATTATCCAGCGCTTGCAGCAAATCCGGCTCCACCTTGAACACATGCTTTCCGGCAAATAACGGAACGTGATCGTAGTACACACCTCCACCATCAACCGTTTGTGGCACCTTGACGCCGTACTTTTTGCACACATAGAAGTCATCCACACCATGTCCAGGAGCCGTATGAACCAGGCCGGTACCACAATCCGTTTCCACATGATCCCCCGCCAGCAGCGGAACATCGAAATCATAGCCGGATTCCCAAAGCGGATGACGACACACCACATCCTTCAGCAGTTCGCCGGAAAATTCCTTCAGGATTTCGCATTCTATGCCGGTTGTGCTGGAAAAACTTTCCACCAGATCTTTAGCAACCACATGAGCGAGGCTCTACAGAATAGCCTGATCGATGAGCAAAAAATCGCTTCGG
>BNWE01000022.1 GCA_025998595.1 Alphaproteobacteria bacterium
GAAAATTGGCGTTCGAAATGTACCAATTGCAATCTCTGTACTGTGCATTGTGATTCGAAAAACCATACGAAATGTTATGGCAAGGAGAAAACAAAATGAAGTTCGAAGATTTTATGTGTTCTGCTAACGAGGATATTTTTGGAAAAGCCAAAAGTGTCTCTGATTTTCTAGAAAATAACACCGATACCGGAAATGAAAGTCTAGGAGTTCAGCTGCTGAGCGCATCTTCCACTGAGCCAACTATGAAAGAGAAAAACGGAGATATCCACCAAAGCATAATGATGGGATCCAACTCGTATCTCAATTTGACGACGCATCCGCAAGTAATGGAAGGCGCTCGAAAAGCCATGGAAAAGTATGGATTTGGAATGGGAGCGGTCTCTTTGTACGGCGGAATTACGGATCTGCATCGAGAACTGGAGGAAAGAATTGCCGCGTTTTATCGGGCAGACGACGCAATATTATTTCCCAATGGATACGGAACAAATATCGGTGTCATTTCGGCTATGTGTCACGAAGGTGATATCATAATAAACGACTCGGCGAATCATGCATCTATTTTTGATGGCTGCAAATTATCCGGTGCCGAAACAAAAATATATCTTCACGGAAATATGTCGCATCTGGAGCGGATTTTATCAAAAATACCGGACAGTCAGAAGGGACGCTTAATCATAACAGACGGCGTGTTTTCCATGCACGGAGATCTGGCGAAGCTCGATAAAATTTATGAGCTATCACAAAAATATAACGCCAGATTAATGATTGACGATGCGCACGGTCTCGGCATTGTTGGTCCAACCGGCAGAGGAACGGCTGAGAAATTCAATCTCCAGGGAAAAATTGATCTAAACGTGGGAATGCTCAGTAAATCGCCGGGAGCGATTGGTGGCTACTGCGCTTCTCGAAAAGACGTCATCCAATATTTGAGACTTTATGCGAGAACATATTTCTTCTCCACTTCACTTCCGGCGGCGATTGTTGGTGGATTGATCGAAATTTTCAAGCTCATGGAGCAGGATCAGGCCGGACGTCAGCAGTTGTGGGACAACATAAACTATGCGAAAGCGTTACTTCTCCAAAACAAATTCAATATTGGCGATTCGGAATCGGGAATCATTCCCATAATAATTGGCGACGAAGAAAAATTGATAAAGTTTCACAACGAGTTGCGATCGAGAGGCCTCTACACAAACATTGTCACATATCCCGCCGTCAGAAGAAAAGAATGCCGCATTAGACTTTGCATTATGAAGGAGCTAACAAAACAGCAGATAGACAACGCCGTAAATATCATCGTCGAAAGTGCCAACGTGACGTTGGATCCGATAATGGCTTCGCCTCCAAACTGAAAGGTATGCGCCAACGTGACGTTGGATCCAATAATGGTTTCGCCTCCAAACTGAAGTGTATGCGAGATGTATTTGCAATATTGAGATTGTTTTGGCATTAGGGAGTAAGATTTGTGTGCGATAGCGAAAAAGAAAACGGCTCCAACGTTACACCGCTTTTGCAAGCACATCTCGCATACACTGAAGAAGGTAATAAAAAAGAAAACGGGTCCAACGTCACGTTGGCGCTGGTAACGGGAGCCGGTGGTTTTATCGGACATCACATCGTAAAAATTTTCGTTAAGCACGGCTGGAAAGTTTATGCGCTGGTGCATCGACACATTCCAGAAGAGTTTGATGATTTTTGTAATTTAACGATAATACGCGGAGACGTTACGTCAAAAAATATCGCCGAGGAAATATTGACCAAAATCGGTAGAAAACCTGACGTTGTTGTTCACGCTGCTGGATTGGCATCTGACGTTGGTTCAGACGAAATCTACAGAAAACTAAACTTTGAATCCGTAAAAAAGATCTCACGTTTGTATGCGAAAAAATTTATTTTCATATCTTCCACCGATGTTTATGGCATAAAAGATTTTTCCGGAGAAGACGAGGATGCGCTTCCATTCGAAACAAATTTCCTGAGTCCATATCCCAAATATAAAGTAGAAAGCGAAAAATGGATAACCGCAAACATTCCCGCAGACGAATATGTCATTTTGCGTCCGGCTGCCGTATATGGAGAAGGTGATAAAACAATAGAAAAACGAGTGCTGGATTTTTTAGCAACGTCTCCTTTTATCGTAAACTTCGGCAAGTGGAATGGGCGAAATCGATGGCCAGCCGCAAACGTAGAAACTGTCGCAAAAGTAGCTTACGCGACTGCAGTTTTCGACGATTTCAACGGAGAAGCCATCAATATAATAGACGAGAAAAAAATCACCATAGACGAATATTACAGATCAATTGCAAGGCGTCATTTTCCGCAGAAAAAATTCAAGTCAATTACGTTACCATTTTGGTTTGGAAAAATTATAGGCTGGACATCAACCACTTTATCCAACATGCTGGGACGCACCAGCGCAATATTCGATCCATCGTTTTATGCGCTGCATCACGTCTCCAGCAATCTTGATTTTAGCTGCGAAAAACAAAAAGCGGTTCTAGAAAAACATGAAAATTCGTAAAATGTCTTGGATTTTTATATTAATGCCCATATATATTACTTAAGATCAAAAGTGAGGACAACAAAAATGACTGAAGACAAACAAAACGAATTGACAGAAGAAACGACCGAGGAATATTACCTAGCTGCATTCAAAAAACTCGAAGATAGCGGGAAAAACACCTGGAATTGGGCTGCATTTTTCGGAGGATTCCTATGGTTTGGCTACAGAAAAATGTTTATGAATTGTATGGTTTTTCTGTTTTGCGATGCAGTGAGTTTTTTCGTTTGTATGATGCTTGCCATTTTTCTGTTTCTCAGTCAATTTGGCGAAAGCGGACCGCCTTGGATCTTTTGTTCATATTTAGTTCTCGGCTGTGCCATATTTAGAGTGCATTTGGGATGGCTCAGCAATAAATTTTATTATGACCAAGTGAAGAAAAACATTGAAAGAAGTAAGGATCCGTCAATAAGTTCTATTATGTGGGAAGTGAGTTCTAAGCCACCGTTTGATTTCGCTTCAAATGAAGAAAACATAAAAGCCGAGCTAAGCAAAACTCTATGATTATTGTGATGGAGACAACAAAAATGAATGAAGATAAAACAATTGAATGGGCAGACATGACGCCAGAGGAATATTATCTGGCTGCTTTCAAAAAGCTCGAAGATAGCGGAAAAAACACCTGGAATTGGGCTGCATTTTTCGGAGGAGAATTGTGGCTTTTATATAGAAAAATGTTTGGAATTTGCGCGATCTTATTGTTTTTCGAGATGATAAGTATTCCAGCTTTTGTATTAATTTTTTTTCTTTGTGCATTTGCCTATTTTGGAGAGTCGATTCCAGATGGAATTTTTTATGTGGGAATAGCTCTCGTTTTTATTCCTTTTAGAGTGTTCCTTGGTATATGCGGTACCGCAAATTATTATGATCAGATCAAAGAAAATATTATGAACTACTCGTCTGATCACGATCTAAATGATGAGAACATAAGAGCTGAACTCTGCAAAACACTGTTTTATGATGGAGACAACAAGAATGACTGAAGAAACGACTGAGCAATACTATCGGGCTGCTTTCAAAAGACTTGAAGATAGCGGAAAAAACACATATATTTTATTTGCGATTTTTCCTTGCTGCTTCTCTTAATGATTTAATTTCTTTTAAATGTTCTTGCGGAAAGACAAGGCTATCAAAACCTCTTAGCGTCCCATTTTCAGAGAGTTTAAAATGAGTTAAGGCAAAACAACGTCCCCACATAGATTTACTATCGGCAAATCTTCCGCAGCCATAATCTTCGCTGGTTCGGTAGTTTTTGCTCACGAAGGGAACGAGAACATCTTCAAAAATACGATCTATATCCTCATTTGTTTTTACTTTACTAAGATCTGCATCTATCCAAACAATAATTCCCATTCCATAAGAACAAATTTCCTTAGCGTCATCGATTGTGCCAAAACACCATAAGACTGGCGACTTCTCCGTTGATTCATGATAGTCCTTCTCAAGAACTACAGCAACTTTGTACTTTTCGCCATTCTTTTTTGATTCCAGTGTGAATTCCTGAACGCTAACACCATTGGTAGCAGGCTTTTTTTCTGGAGTGGATTGCTTGCAACTGTTAGCATCAACACTAGACCTGTTGCGTAACCTTCCTCTATCAGGTATTTTTGTCGTCGATCCGGTGCTCGAATCCTCATGTACATCTGAGTACACTGCGGTTCTGCGCTCCGTGTCTCCTAAAAAATCCTCGGATATAGTCGGTTTCGCAACAGGTCTATTGTTAGGCTCAGACTTTTTTTCTTCGCAACCACTAAGGAATTGTTACCAAATAAACTAGACGTTTTGCTTATCTATAGGTGAAATGAGATAGTTCCATTCACCATGAAAATCATCATTGCATATATTAACTGCATTGAATTCGTTATCAGTGACCTTTCGTCCTGGTTCATAAATATTTTCATCCAAAATACATCGTACAGCTAGCCCTTTTGTGGTTTTTGTAGCACCAATCAAAGCGACGATCACAGCAGCACTTACAAGTGGAATCCCTTGCCAATTCTTCGTAATGAATGAAAATAACCTGTGTTATATCTTGTTCCATTTACTCGTACCTGGTGGATAGTGAAGTACCCGAATAGGTTTGCCGATCTCATTGGCCAGACCTTGTAGCTCCAACTTCCACAGCCTATTACGATAACTGTTGCTACCACCGCAGTCTGCGGTTATTACAATCATTGGTGCGTTAGCATAGATCGTTGCGCCTTCGGCGTACCACCATCTTCGAACAGACTCTACCGCGAATGTTGCCGTGTCAGAACTCAGTCCTACATTTACAAAACCTCGATTCTGAAAGATATTGTATACCCCGAACGGAGTCGCTTTTCCCAATTCCTTTATGGGGAAGTCGTGATCAAGAACTTTTATAGGATTTTTGGATTCTCTATAGACACTGCCGCTATTTTTAAAGTTGCCGATGTTCTCTTTCTTCTTTGCATCGACTGATATGACAGGACTTCCCGCCGCCGATGCGCTCTTACATTTCTCGTTTATATATTCGAATTGTGCATTTCGATCCTTATGTGAAGGCGTCACAGAAAGCGTCTTTTTATCGGCTTGCAGGCTGTATCCGAGCATCTTCAGCATAATGCCGACTACTCGATAACTAGCGCTATATCCTTTACTTACCAATCCCGCTTCAAGGTTTCGAAGACTTTTGTTCGTCCATAACAAAGCGCTTTCAGGAGAACCTTTAGTGTGTGCACTCACCAGATCCTCCAGTGCATCCAATATCCCGGGCTGCCCTCATATACTGGTTTGCGACCACCTCCGGCTCTGCGACTCCTGCCTTGCTCCATCAGTGGTGCATTCGGATCGGAAAGCTCTTTTAAACCATCTGTTAATGTCTGTCTGCATACTCCTGACACTCGACAGACAAGACTTATTCCACCGTAACCAATCGCTTGCGCTTCCGCGGAGAGATACCTCCTGCGTTGATATTCATTAAGTGTAGGCAAAACTGCCTTTATTCGTGTTGTTAACGCTAATATATCTATATCTTTCATAAATACAAGTATAACTCTTATAATGGCGTTTGTCTACTTTATTTGGTAATAATTTCTAACAAATAATGCTATTGCAAAGATGCTCAGTTTTTTTAACATATTACACCTATATCTTATCCACAATAGTATGCCAAATTAAATTGAAAATGAACACACATACAGTGCAATCGATGTTTGATAGCGTTAACGCAAATGATACTGGCACTTGTTTTTTTTCAAAGGTGAAACCGACCGCGCCGAATTGCTCTTCTTAGTAGTTGTATGATATCTTCGTATTTCGTGTATTGCTTTTTCTTGGTGCAATTAGGGAATTCATTAGCACGTGAAGATATCCACTTCGCTGCATCCAAAAAGAAGTTACGTGACATTTCGAGTCCTTTCTTAGTGTCGAGATTTTTTACGATGTCTTTGCCAATAGCAACATCACAACAGACGGCATAATAGTTGAAAATTACGCTAGTTTCCAGTGACATGTATTCTAGCGCCTCTCGATTTTTAGTCAAATCAAAAAGATTCCACAAAAGATACAAATCAACGCAATCGCGCAATCGCGAAAGCTTTAGCAATGATTCATTTATGCAAGCATAATCATCAATATGCTTCACATGATCTTCCGCTTTTATCAGCATGAGATATATTTCGCCAATTGTTTTTGACAAACGTCCCTGGCAAAAAATACAACTGCTTGCATTGCAATCTGCAATTGATTCAATTTTTTTCCAATCACGCTCGTCTAAGCCAAAACTTTTGTAAGAATTCCTAGCGACGATATCAGCGATTGTCTTTTTCCATTTTCTATTAAATGCCGCGTAAGCAGCGGCAGCTACGTTTTCGATTTCACTACTTTCGAGTTCAACGCGCAAAATATCTCTAGGAATATCATTCTCTGGAAAACACATTTGCTACACCAGCTTGTCCCATATTAATTTCTTGTCTATAGTAAAATTTTAAATATGCAATCTTCAACAATTGCAAACGGTTAACCAAAGTTGCAGAATTGTCCATCAAAGCTCCCCATATCATCATAATCTCTTCTATGTTCTCTGCTTGATGATCGCCTTGGGGAATCATTTCTCGGTTTTTTGTGTCTCTTCGTTTTCAAGTCCGCCATTCTGTCACGCAGCAAGTTAGCGATATTTTTGCTGAGATTCTCCGCATTGTCGTAGCAATCCATAATGGTATCGTAGGTAATATTACTCTTCAGTAACGCTTTTACCGCCTTAACATTTTTAGAGTTTACGGCACGATGCAACGGAGTCTCCTCATTCATATCTGTAGCATTTGGATCTGCTCCATAATATAGCAAAATCTCTATTGCCTGCTTGCTTCCATATTCCACAGCCATATGCAGCGGAGTATTGCCAGTTTTATCTTTTAGATTCAGATTTTTTCTATCGTTTGATAATGCCCCTATTTCATTTAGGTCATTGGTCAGCACGGCAACATGCAACGGAGAAAAGCTATTGTCGTTTTCAAGATTTGCTGATATATCACGAGAAATCCTCTCGTCGTATTTGGTAGCTACGGAAGTATCATTGAATCTCAAATTTTCTCGTTTAAGTGAAGTATCTATATCTTCTTTTATTGTGCTTTGTATATTCATACACTTTGCGTACAAGTTAGAGAGATAATTAAATGTCCTATCGTCACTCTCATACTTGGCAACTGTGGAAATATTGCTACTTGTGAATCCAAATTTTTCCGGTCTAAGATCTTCTTTTTGCGTACCTTGCGCGTTCATACACTTTGCATACAAATTTTGGAGATATTTCAATATCCTTTCTATATCTTCTTTTTTCAGTACACCTTGTGCTTTCATATATCCTACGTGAAAAAAGGAGAGAGCGGTAGCTATATTGGAAATTATGAGTTCGGCCTCATGGTTACCAGCATGAAAAGTAAACTGACTATAGCGCCCTTCATCATTTTTCAAATTTCCCTGCTGTTTGGTTCTGTAAATTTCTTCGTTTTGTCTGTCTTCCACAAGATATGTGTTGTAGCCATCTGTTATGGGCGCTAATCCAGTCATCGTCAACATCTCTTCACAATCTTCCCATATATTCTTGAGGTTTGTGCCAACTAGAATAAGAGAGGAATAGCATACGTAAATCGCCTTTGCTAGCTGTTCTTTGCTAAGTGTGTTTTTTATATCTACATTGCCATTTGAAAACACAAGATTGCCAAGTCCGGCATTAACAGCTGGCTTAAATGGCTCTAATGGTATTTTTAAGGCCAGACTTCTTAAGTCATCTACACTAAATGTGTCTAACCATTTAACAATTTCTTTTGTGGCTTTGTCTATTTTTTCTTCGGCAAGCATTGGATAAAAAAATTTCAAAAGATCCGCGTTATCTGAATTCAATACCGGATATGCTGATTTACAAGCACTTAGATCTAACGATCCCAGTACCATATAATGATATGCATGCGTACTCTCATGAAGAATTCTAAAGTCATCTCCTTCAAAAACACACTTTTTTAGGCGCAGAATTCTGTCTGCTTCCGAAAAGATATTTCCTTCTTCGTCATCGACTACAACAGCAATATTATTAAAATCTTGCACGAATGCATGTTGCGTCGAGTTTAGTATGCCAACAGCCAACATCGACATAATCCTCTGAAAACCAGTATAGTTCTTCAATATCAGCAACAGCTGTTTTTCGAAACCAACATGATAGATTTCCTCCAACTCGCTCAAATCAAAAAGACAATCCTTTTCTCGTGTGCAAAGATCAATTATTTTTGACTCCTGAATTGGCGTTAGCGAAAAACTATTGCACGAAGCATTATTCGTGGCTTTAATTATAGATCTCAATTTTTCCGCTCTGGCGCGGATACATTTGTCTTTTTCTTTTAATACTTCCTTATATTTCGTATTGAAGACTCGTTTTATATTGGACCATGACAGATCTATGCTGGGAATTCCTTTTTTTCCTTCTCCTACATTATATTCCTTAAACCCAAGCATTTTTCCGACACGGCATAATTCTGCAGCTGGAACAATAATCTCTTTTCGAATATCAGGAACCTGTTCATTTGGATAATTTTGTTTGTAAAATTCATTTGCCAATTTTTCGTATTTATTTACGGAAAAGGCTCTTCTGTGGATTGTCTTAACCGGAAGTAACTTAGCACAGAATTGAGGCCTTCCATTTTTCTGAAAACTACTTGCCTCTGCTCCAAAACCAGTCACGAAAAACGCAACCAATAAGCAGTCTAATATCAAAAAACGCCTCATTTTTCATTTCCCCACATATGGTACTTTATTGTCGCAGAAATATATTAACATTTCGTTAAAATACGATTTTATTTTTGGGGCAAATGGCGATAAAAACGGCAATTTTCTATTCACTCTTCTTCTTTAATCACAAGCTTTGAAATTCCAACAGCTGCGAGTCCAGCTTCGATAATTGCATCGATGTAATCTGGTGTGAAATACATCACAGCAGCAGCAATAATTGCGATAGTTCCTTTCGTTTTTTCGCTCAAAATTAAGTCTTTTAGCATGATTTTCCTCCTCAATTATAAGCTCTATTGAGCCATCCGGTGATAAATCTTTGTTGTGATGGACTGATGTTTGCAATCAATCTATAATATCCGGCAGCCTCGGATTTCAGAGCGGCCAGCAGGTCGGTACTGTCAGCGCTGTTGATGGCCGTGAGCGTGATTTTCCCGACAATGCCATCTTCGACCACTGAAACTCCAGTGGATCGTAGTGCCCTCTGGATTAGTTTGTTTGCTTGTAGAATTCCAACATTTACAGCTAGATCAAATACTTTCAGTGCGACATGTTCGTCGTTGATTGATTCGTATTTTCCTTTCAACCAGAAGTCTACGAAATAAATCTGCCGAGCCTGATCTTGAGTCAGTTTTTTTATGTCCAGATGCGGATAGCTGCGCTTTGAAATGCCAAATTTGGTCTCTCCTCCAGCATCTGCCGAGTTATTAGAGTATCCGCCTTCGTGGCGCATAAGATACTCAAAAGCTTTCAAAAATTTACTTGAATACATTAATCCTCCTTATCGATTTTGTTTGAACATGTTATTGAGGTTGTAAATCCGCTTGAGCTCAGCGAATGTTGCACATGCGTGATGATCCAGTTGGTTGGAATTTTTTTCTTGAAACCAGATATAATAATTGCCGATTTCGCAAATAATTCTGGCATTCCTCTAGTGCTGAAGTTAAACGTAAGATTTTCTTTCTGGATACGTTTTAGTTTTGCTTCGGCTGTTTTCTTTGCGGATTCTTCATCGTTTGCGATTTCTTTGATCTCATAGACAGGCTCTCCGTCTCCGGCTTTCACTTCTTGATATGTCGCGTTTTTCTTGTCATACCATTTTGTAACGACGGATCCGTAGCTCTCACATTCGCGGAATTCACATTTTTAGTTGGAAACATCGTTACCTAAGCCGGGAAGGTCGCCCCTCCCGACTCGGCTCCAAATCCGTACGTGAGACTTTCGCCTCATACGGCTCCTCAGTAATTTGGCATTTGTCATATGCATCTCCTTGCTAGATCATGTATCGAGAAGTTCTTCTTATAGGAACGTTTGCTCCAATATTGAAGATCTCCGTCGTATGGAGTTCTTGTACCCTGTATTTTCACGTGTCGCTCAATGTGGGTTTCACTGTGGTGAGCTATCCTACAGTTGTCAGGAATGGCAAAACGCCATGTGTCTCCCTTATATCCACGAAAATATTTACACTTAATCCACCTCAGGCCTTTGTTTGGATGTCTCCATCGAGCCCATTTCCAGAGTTTCTGAAACACATAGCAATCCATGCTGCTGAAGACTTTACTCGATACTCCGCTTCTGTAATAATTGCTCCATCCTTTAATTACTGGATTTAGCACTTTTATTACTTCTTCTTGCGTACCCGCGGTTAAGCCTTTCAGTCTTTCATCGATTACCTTTCTGTGTCTTTTTTGTCCCTCTAGACTTGGTTTTATAAGCGTTTTATATCCTTTTGCACGAGTTTTAGTTGGATACTGCCTTATGGAAAAGCCTAAGAAATCAAGTCCACCTTTGTTTTCATCTTTCGACTTTAACGTGTGGACTACGCGAGTTTTGGATTGGTTTAATGTCAATCCAACTTTCTTAAACCACTCTTCAACAAATTCCTTTGCTTTCAGAACGATCTCTTCGCTCTCGTGAATGACCACAAAGTCGTCCGCGTAGAATACAATTGACATTGCATCTGCGGATTTATTGCGGCTAACTTTAGGAGCTTTCTTTTTCGAATATTGAAAAAGATCTTCACGCAGCGCTTTCTTAATTTCATATTCCAGTCCATGAAGCGCAATGTTGGCCAACAATGGAGAAATTACTCCTCCTTGCGGCGTTCCTGCCTTCGTTTTATGAAATACTTCGCCTTCCATAACTCCATTTCTCAACCATTTCTTGATTACTCGTCGTAATTTCGGGAATGTGTTGAGCTTTTTCAGTAATGCGACATGGTCTATATTGTCAAAGCAATCTGAGATATCAGCGTCTAGTACATAGGCGTTTTTATGTTTGATTGCGTTGAATATAGCTTGTATCGCATCCTGACATGATCTCGCTGGCCTAAAACCATAACTGTTTGGCGCAAATTTCGCTTCCCATTCAGGCTCTAAGACCAGCTTTACGAGAGCTTGCTTTGCTCGGTCTGCCATCGTAGGTATCCCGAGAGGGCGCTTCTCTGTTTTTCCGGGTTTCGGAATCCAGATGCGCCTCACCGGTTTACTTTTTTCGCTCAGATTCAACTTGTTAGCTAATTTCAGCCGTTGAGTCGGACTGAGCGATTTCACGCCATCAATTCCGGCAGTTTTCTTGCCTTTATTGATTTGCGTTACTCTTCTGACAGCGAGCAACTTCGCGCTCTTCGATTTTAAGAGCAACTTCTGAAGAGAATGAACCTTCTTCAAATCGTTGCTCTTTGAGGCTCGATATATTCGCTTTTGCAACTTAAAGACGTTACGTTCCAGCTTGCGCCAGTTGATATCATCCCACCTATACACAATCTTTTCAGATTGGCTCATATTTTTATTGCTACCCACAATTATATCCTCCAAATTACCGTGTCCACGTCAGCTTATCCTGCGCATTACCACAGGCTTTTGCTTCTTGGACAATCCCTCCGTTGCAAGGCTTGCGGCTGGCTACCTGCTCGACTTGTGGATTTCTCCTCAAATTCGAGAGCGCTTGCAACGGTTACTCCGTTCCATAGTTCCGTTTCACGTTGGACTTAGGTCTCTGCTGTCTGCCGGAGGCGTAAGAGCATCAGACTAACCATAAGCACTGCTAGTCCACTATTTGCCTCAATATGCACGTATCAACTCATTTCGCGCATCCAATATTTACGACAGTTCCAACACAGATTCCTCGCGTAACCATATCCAGCTCTGTTCGAAGGGATTTGCCACTGAGTTAGGCATTACCTCCTTTTGTCCCATGCTTGCACTTAGAACATTGCCAAGCTTTCTCAGTGTGGGACACACTTTCACCCCGATGCCTGGGGGAGCGGAATTTAACCGCTACAAAACTACAGTTCTGCCTCATATTTGAGGCTCGGATCGCACGCTTATATATATTGTACGCGATGGCAAAACAAGTCCTGAAACCGACAAAGTTCGCATATCCGGCGCAAACACCAGAAATCCGTTGGACGGTTTTGCGACAGCTCCGTATTGTCCAGCCAATCGTGTCAGTAAATTCAAGCTGCTTTCGCCAAATTGCTCGATATTATCAAGTTTGATATTTGCAAACTCCTGCGCAACTGCTGGTTTCAGCCCTTGAGACGCTGCAATTTTATTCACCAGTTCACCAATGGTTCCTCCAAAAGACTCTGATATTTGAGATCGTAGAGAATTGTTGATGGCGTGTGCTCGAATATGCATTACTTGCCGTGGTCCTTCAACTGAAACTTCTTTCAGGAAATAATCGCCAATTTTTATGATTCCGGTTTCTTTATAACCAAGCGAAACTTCGATTTTTGCTCCAGATTGAGGCAACGCGATAGCGTCGTCGAAGTCATCAAGGACAATTTCGCAGGAATCGCTTTTAAATCCAGCTTCGTCGTTGGTCGAGATAGAAATCAGGCGTTTTTTGATTGTCTCCGTTGAGTCAGATCCGTTGATCCTTACCAAAAAATCTGGTGCCATCAATCCCATAAGCGCACCTCTCGATTAATTTGCTGTTTTTCAAGCACCGGAAGCTTGATTTGCACACCTCTTGGTAGAACATAATCGAATTTCACCACACGGTCGTTTCATAAAATTTTAGATATACATCTAGTTGAGATTTGAGCAATTTTAAGCTTTGGTGTCTCATGCTGTGGGCTCGCATGACATAAAAATGCACAAAAAAGTGGCAGAAAAAACGATCAAGTGCTATGTTTTTTACGATTTAATGCACTTTGAGTCCTATGATAGATCAAGTGAATTGCTTGAAATATCAACAAAAAGAATTATTTAAAATTTTATGAAACGGCCGTGATTTCACCAGATGCGGATTGGCTTGCAACACCTGATGCACAGCGTCTGATGTGCCGTAATATTTCCAGCAGATGTGATCTAAAACATCGTTATCTTTGGTTGTATAAATCACCATTTAATCAATCTCTCCAATAAATTGCTGGCAACGTTCAAAAATCCGGATAAAGTTTCAGTGCTTTCTTCGGATGTGCGCTCTAAACTGATAGAAAATTCGATTTTTCGTGGCGTGCCGTCCGGTTTGAAATGGCTTTGAGTTTCGCTGATATTTGAGATGACAAACGCCCCCAAAACGTCGCCTGCGTCCGTAATCAAAACATGAGGATGACTCGCCAGTGCAGAGCTTCGCAGATTGTCTATGGTTTTGTAATTTCCTGTGAAATCAGGATAAAACACGCCATCGATGTCGATTTTGTCACCACTAATTCCGAGTCGTTGAAAGTATGGCAGCTCTCCAATGCGATCGATTTTTGCGTTATTGTAGTCCGTCGACCGCTTGAAGCCCTGATTGGCAGCCGTTCGAATGGAAAATTTGAAATCTCCAAGTATCATATTTATGGCACCTCGCCGATCGGGTCATACAAAAACGCTCCGGAAAATTCCTTCATTTTTTCCGAAACTGAATTTGCAATTGACGTTGGATTCTGGTCAGGAGTTGTTGTCACATTTATGTTTATGTTATTCGTCTGGTTTTTGCTTACATTCGCCTTTGAAATTTGAGGTAATTTCAGTGGTTCAGCTTTCCGTTTTTTATCAGAGGAGCTGAACAGACTGCCAATCCATGATTTCGTGGGCTCAAGTGCAGAACCGTCGTTTGTCTTTGAAGTTTGATGGGTTTCTTTTGTGTCTGGAGTTTTTTTCTCTTCTGATGAGCTGAATAAACTTCCAATGCCAGATTTTATTGCATTAAACGGAGACAAGATTTTATCGAAAATTCCTGTCGCGAAATTTGAGAATTTTTCCCAAATCGGTTTGATGCTATCCCAGATTGTAGTGAAAAACGCCTTCACTTTTTCCCAGTTCGCGATGATGAGCGTTGCACCAACTGCAAGCGCTGTTATTGCGGCTCCAATTGGATTTGCTGCCACAACCGCAGTTAGAGCTCGAAACGCAGTGGTTACGGTAGGTAAAACAGTTCCAGCAGCCAAAAGTTTCGTTTGGAGTATCGCAAAAGCAACTTGAATTCCATTAATCACAGCACTTGCGCTCAAAAGTGCGAGCCGCACTGGCAAAAATAAAAGGATCCAGCGTCACGCTGGTTGCATGAAATCAAAACGCCAACTGTACCAGTAATTGCCGTTACAACCTCAGGATGAGCTTTGGCAAAGTCAGAAACAGTAGAGCCAATGGCTCTCAAGCCGTCTACCAATTTATTTATCGACGGCAGCAGCGTTGATCCAAGATCCATAGCAATTTCACTGATGGAATTTTTTAGCAACTGTAGGTTGTTCGCAGTCGTTGCTGCTCGTGCCTGAAATTCCTTTTCCATAGAGCCGCTGTAAGCTTTTGGATCGGAAATTAAAGCCAGCGATTTTTTATAGGAATCTAAAGATCCAACAAGAAGTGCTACGTCTTTCTGATAATCTTTTCCGAAAATATCAACTAAAATTCCGGCACGTTCTTGCGGTTTGATTTTTTCAATGGCATCAAAAAATTGTAGCAAAGCACCTTGAGCATCTTCGGAAATCGCCTTTTTCATATCTTGTGCGCTGATGCCGATTGCGCCAAAAGCTTTTTGAACTTTCGCACCAGCTTTGTCTGCAATCTGTAGTTTAGTGAGTATCGCGCTGACGGCCGTTCCAGCTTTTTCAGACTGTTGCCCCATCGCAATCAATGTTCCAACCAATGCAGATGCCTGTTGCGCAGACAATCCAAACTGGCGCACCGAACCTCCGGCGCGATTCAACGCTGGAACTATGTCTTTTGCTTTCGCCGCGGTATTGTTGCTGAGGTGATTTACTGCATCTCCAAGTTGCGTTAGTTCAGTGATTGGAATCTGGAAAACGTTGGACAATTGCGCTATTGCGTTGCCAGCTTCTTCAGCTGTCATATCGAATGCCGTAGACATTTTTGCCACCGATTCTGTAAAGGCTCCAAGATCTTTTGATGCAACACCAAGTTGTCCGCCAGACGCTGTAATCTGTGCCAGTCCTTCGGCCGAAAGCGGAATCGTTCGCGACATTTCTTTCAGAGAATTTCCCATTTTCAGAAGGCCATCTGGCTCTGGAAAATCAACGACTTTTGCTACGTCGGCCATAGCAGATTCAAAATCGACAGCCGCTTTGATCGGAGCTCCAAGGCAGGGATGATCCCTGCACCCATTTACTTTATCCATCGCTTGCAAAATCAAACGGGTCCAGCGTCACGCTGGTTTTATTCAACTCACCGTAGCGTATTTTCAAATTCGCAATCGACGATCCAAGTTTGGATTGCTGAGAAACAAGCGTGCCGATATCGTTTCCGCTGGTTTTTATTTGCTCGGAAAGGTTGTGCAATGCATCTCGTTTTCCGATGTAGGCATCCTTTGCTTTTGCAGCGGCATTTTTCGATTTTTCAAATTCACGAACCATTGCCGCCGATGGATTTTCGGTACTTTTGAGCGCTACAGCCAGCCGTTTAACTTCTGCCTCGGATTCTGCCCAGGCGCGTTTCGCCTCTAAAGTTTTTCGTTGAAGATCTTGGAATTTACTTGCAACTCCAAGTGTTGATGAGTCGAGTTCTTTGATAATGCCACCAAGTTTAAAAAAATCGGTTTGGCTTGTAGAAATGGCTTCTTTAAAGCCACTACTCAACGCAGCTCCAATTACCACCCTGAGGGTGGACGCATTATTTCGCTGCGCTAGCATTTATTCAACTCCTGCAATGCCTCAATCCACAACAAAAACTCATCTAAATCCATGTCCAACCATTCGGAAATTCCACCGTTCGCATGTGATGCCATTGCCAACACAGCGCGCCTCAATTCTGAGGCTGATCCGGCACTAAAAAACCGCGCAACACGTCTTGAATTTTTGCATAATCTTGCAGATCAATTTCTTGCACATCTTCAGGAGTGACCGACGCTAAATTTGCGATGAAATTCACTTCTTTTTCGGCATCGCTGCCGTTGCCTTTTTCAACCAGAAGTCGATCTCGAACTTTTGGTCTACGTAGTGTAATTTCATGCACCAAAACTCCGTCAATTTTGATTGGATTTCCTAGTTTTACTTTTTCCATGCTCTTTTTCCTTCCTATTTGTGTGCTGCGACCATCGGAGGTGCGTGCCGCACGCGCGTTTTCTGCAAAAGTAAACGCTCGTGGTGCAACCACCTATATGCCTAAAATTGTTCGATGACTGCTCAATTGATCGACTCCATTGATTTTGCGAATCATGTTTACGGCATCGATTTCGACGAGATTATTGTCTGCAATAGACAACTTGTAGTAGGTACAAGAAATCGAGCATTTCAGCGTCGCCTTATCCGCTGGTTTCCAGCTGCCGAAGTCCATTTCCTTAATGATGCCTCGCAAATTGATGATTACAGAGTCTGCATTTCCAGTACTTTGAATCACGCCGCGCAAAGTAAGAGCCGTTTCATTTCCCTCGGTCAAACCAAATAATTTGATGAGCTCAGAATCGTATTCTGCAAAAGTCAGATCCGCCTCCAATTTTTCCATGCCAAGATCAATTTCAACTGGCGCATCCATTCCACCAGCACGAAATTCGTCTGTTTTCAGAGATAATTTCGGCAGCGAAACTTCTTCAACTTTTCCTGCATAGCCTCGCCCATCAACGAACACATTGAAATTTTTAAGTATTTTCGGTAACATTTTTTCCTCCTCTTTATATATAAAACCCTAGCGGAGCGAATTTACGCTCAGCCTCAGGCTGCTCCTAAACTGCCAAAATGTGCTATTTAACCCAATATCGAGATACGATCTAAACGTAACTTTTTCCGCTGGATACGACGGCACGAACTCAAAATCGAAATAAATTTTTCCATCTGCGATATTGGCTGGAGTGTTGAGCTCATCATTTGCGAAGCATTTTCCATCTATGATTGCACCCAGTGATTTCAAATTTGCAAGGTATGCGTTCACACTTTCCACAACGTCGGTGACGTAATTTTTTACAATGTTTCGATCAACTGCCCACAAATGTGCTCTCAAAA
>BNWE01000023.1 GCA_025998595.1 Alphaproteobacteria bacterium
AAAATTTAGCAGTATTTTATAATAAAGCGCCAGTACGCAATAAAGATGGTTCGGTTTCTCCACCTCAGTCTTCTCTCGCGAATTTTGTTAGGAAGTACATAGCTATATAAGTACACTTGGCGCTAGCTGTGGACAAAATCTCGATCAGCGCTTGTTGCCAATCAGATTTAGCATCAACACATTTTAGACAGTTATGGCATATTTTAACCAATAAAACCATTCTGTCTTGCAACAGATTATATTCTGTCTTCGTTATTGAATGGTACTTTCTTATATCCTCAACTATTTCACTAGAAACACCTTCTTTACTATAATACTCAGGTGTCTGTAAATCTTGGTGAGATGGTCGACTTTTGAATATTTTGTTCAGTGTTTCCAGATAGCTATCGTCCTCCGATATCATTGCCGAAACAGGCGGAGGACTAACAGATCTAATCTGTATCACTTTTTCCACGCCTTCACGAAATTTTTTTAAAGCCTCACCGCTCTTTGGAGGGGGAGATTCACTGTCACTTTTCGGAGGCAGAGAGGGCTCGCTGACATCCCTCTTCATAGCCTCACTATCGGCATAAAACAAAGAGAGAATTAAAAATCCCCTCACCGCTGCTTGTAACTTCATTTATAACTCCATGTTTAACTAATCAAATCATATGCGAAAATAATTAATACAGTGTTAAAATTCAAAACTTTTCTCGGAAATTTTTGAAAGAAAGTTGATATCATCTGATCATTTGAGGAGATGCATTCACATTAGACCTGTTGCATTACCTTCCTCTGTACGATAGCGCAGCAGTAAACGCGCGTGCTGCAAGCACCGGCTCGGACCTTCAAGCTGGTAACTATTTGTTAATAATTGGTGGATATTATTACCATGTTATGTTGGCGGTGGTTTCCATGAGTAGTTTCGTAAATCCTTTTTTTTTCAGAGATCCTTTTAAAGATAGCGCGAAATATGATGACAAGGCTCGCAATCACGGACAGTTTTGGGTGATATCAGCCGATAAGATTTTTTCCTCTGATATAGATGGGCTAAAAGAATTCGCAATGTTTTGGGATATCGATTTCGCTGTAACAAGATTCTCGCTATTTGACGGAGCAAAATCTTCCGATAGCGCCGTTTGCGCCAAAGATGTGAGAATATACATGCCTCCGGGAAGAAGCTGCGCCATGCTTCAGGGGTATCTCGCCAACGGAAAGGAAATCTCGAAAATCAAAATAAAAAAAGTTGCGCCCATTTCCGGTAAACTCGAGGCTCTTGAAGAAAAGGAGTTCTCGAAATGCATTGTGCAATCATTTGAGCGCAGGGGAGACATGGCGGCGTTTGGTTTTCGCTATTCATCTTACTCGGATTCCTACACAGATTTCAAAGATGATAACACAAAACTTGGTACATCTGCGACAAAGGTAGATCTTGCAACTTGGGAAATAGAAAGCAGTTAAAAGGGAGTAAAAACAATGGGTAATGCTACAATAGCCCCACTATTCGACAGATTAATTGATGAAGATATAGATGTTCCATTTGAAAAAAATCCCAAGAAGTATTCTTCACGAGAGGAGTACCAGACAGCCATAATGATAGATCTCTCTCGTTTGCTTAATACCAGAGTTTCGATGTTCTGGAGGAACTACGCCGAAAAGAATAAGGTGGTATTACCGTTTTTATATGGTGTTAGCGTTACCGGCGTACTATCCGCCGACAGTGTTTTCGAATTGCAGGAATTGGAGGCGAGAATTGAAGCGGTAATCGCGCAATTTGAGCCTCGTCTCGTCGATACCAAATGCAGTATTCAGACCATAGGCAACGATCATGCTTCACTTTTTATTAATATTGATGCAGCAATGATTTTTGAAAATCGCAGAGCATTTATCTCATTTCCAGTAGTGATAGACGTTTAACATGATTAAAAGCGACATAGATTTATTAGCAGAATATTATCAGTATGAGCTCTCGTATCTGAGGAGTGCAGGCCAGGATTTTTCCGCTAGATTTCCCAAAATAGCCAGAAGGTTGGACATATCCCACAACGAGTCTTCGGATCCGCATGTGGAGCGCATGATCGAGAGCTTTGCGTTTCTCACGGGAAAGCTGCAGAAACAGATCGACGACCAATTTCCGGAGATAGCCTCGTCTTTGCTTGATGTGTTGTATAAGCCACTGATGCTGCCAACTCCGTCCTGCACAATGGTATGCTTTGACGTGGATACCAAGAGATCTGCGAAATCTCCTGGACTCACGGTACCCAAAAACACCCAGGTACATGCTACAGGTCATTCGGGAGAAACGTGCACTTTTCGCACATCCCATGATCTGCAGCTTTGGCCCATTAGCATTCAATCCGCGGACATTGTTCACAAAGAGCATATTCCCGCCTATTGTTCCACATCAACGTATTTTCTAAAAATGGGAATGAAATATGATGGTATAGCCGGATCCAAAACACCCAGTAATCTTAGAATATACATACACGC
Source organism: Alphaproteobacteria bacterium (assembly GCA_025998595.1). The sequence goes on from BNWE01000023.1 coordinate 2,470, forward strand.
CGATGCGCTGTTGCGGAGCAAGATTTTTGCGGCCATTTTTGCTACCGAAGAAAACGTCACCCATCAGAAAGGCAACGACTTCGAGCTTCTATCTAAAATTTCGCCGGTGGGATTGGAGGACAACGAGTCACTGCTTCCATATCCCACTTCCGTTCACAAGGGATTCCGATTGCTGCACGAATACTTCTCATTTCCCGATAAATTCTATGGATTCGACATAACAATTCCGGAATCCATAACATTGGACGGTGAGTTTTTCCTATACATTCCCATGAATCACGATGTATCCATAAGTGTTTCTGCCAAAAATTTCTCGTTATCGTCTGTACCGGCCGTAAATCTGTTTTCCAAGTTATCGGAGCCGCTGAGACTTGATCATAAGCAGGTGGAATATTGCCTGGTGCCGGATTATCGTCGATACCACAGTCACGAAATATATTCCATAGAGAAAATGGTGGCTATTGATACCAAAAATAACGACGAAATAGAAATAAAGGAATTTTTTTCCTGCGATCACAGTTCTAGTGATCATAAAATATTCTGGAAATCCCGACGGAAAAAGTCCTACGTAAAAGATGCTCAGGGAGAGGATGTTCACGTATCATTCATAGATATGGATTTTAATCCGAAATTTCCAGCCGATAAGATATTTTATGCACATACTTTATGCACCAATAGATACACGGCGGAACAGATTCCGGTCAACGGCCTATTGAAGATAGAAATATCGGTTCCTGTGAAACAAATATATTGTCTGGATCGTCCGACAATTCAGAAACCCTGCATAAAGAGTGGAGAAGTCCTATGGAAACTGATATCGGCGTTGTCTCTGAACTCTCTGTCTTTCAGCAACGATGGTATTTATAAATTAAAGGAAGTCCTGAATGTCTTTGCCGATATTTCAAAATCAAGCGTAGCGGAAGAAGTCGATGCAATCGTATCGATAACCAGTAAAATAGTGGCCCAAAGAATAAACGATCGCTCGTGGGAGGGATTTGCCAGAGGAGCCAGCATAGAAATGCTATTCGATGAGTGTCTTCCGAATCTGGGACTGCCACTCAGTTTGGTTATCTCCAGATTTCTCGCTTCCCACACTGCAATTAATACTTTTACGGAATTGTCCGTCAAGAATGTGTCTGAAAATGGAGTTCTAAAACGATGGGATCAGAATTACGGAAACAAGAATTATCTCTAGTTGATACGCTAAAAGCAAAGCCAAAACAGTTTTCCTTCGAAATGGCCTCCTATGTGCTGGAGCATGGATCCAAGGTTTCGTTTGGAAAAGAGACAAGTATTTCCCAATCGCCTTTTAAAACGCGAAGCATAACTTCGTTCCATCTGCGTGCCACGGAAATAGAAAAAATATCAGAAATTGACGGTATAAATACAGTATTCATAGAAAGATTGGCCATTGCTGGCTTAAACGCGCCTCTTCCTACGCCGTACGCAGAACTTATTTGCATGAGAAGAATTGAGCAGGATGTGGCCATAGCAGCTTTCATAAACGCCTTCAATTCACGATTGCTGGGAATTTCCTACCAAATCAGCAAACGCCGCTGCCTATCGTTGCAGAATCACAAGAAAAATTGCCCGCTGACACGCGTTTTGGCGACATTTCTGGGAGATAATCCAGCGACAATGGATCGAAGATTGGCAAGACTTGCGTATTTGTTCTGGACAAAGGAAAAAAGTGCGGCAGGATTAGAGGCTGTCATAACCTCGTATTTTAATCTGGAAACACATGTCAAGCAATTTAGACCGTTTTGGTGCGAAAGACATAATATCGCGCATCTGGGGAAGCATAAACTGAAACTGGGAGAAAATTCTATGCTTGGACATAAAATTCCGCTTTCTTCATTTGCAATAGAAATAGAACTTAGCCACAAGAACTACATGTACATCTATAATATGTTGACAGACAAAACACATATAGCCAAACTGAAATTTCTCATAAAAAAATATCTGGGAGATTTCTTCAGTTGCAAACTCAAATTAATTCCCCAGTACGTTCCTCCATTACAATTTAGAAATGCACGCTTGGGAAAAACTGCCTGGCTCCCGTCCAATAAACTGGATAGCGCCATAGTTATGTGTCATTAATTTTTGGGAAAAAACCAGAGGCCATATTTGACAATTCGTTTCCTATGAATTGCCATACTAGTCTATTACATTGAAGGACTTAGCGGATATGAAATTCCTCGTAACTTACAATCCAGAGGAGCGGAGCGACGTAGGGAACCAGTGGAACAAAAATCCGCATTCTCAGTTAAATTGTGTATACTAATATACAACTCTCTGCAGGATTACTCAATGGCTCATTCGCCATTTTTTTGCTCTAATCTGCAAAAACGCTCGCTTTTTTGGTTGCTACTTGATGCACCATTACACTGGCAGCAAAGACAACTGTGAAACCGGAGAAAAGCTCTTTCTATGATGGGGCGTAATTCCATATTTAGCAATTGCTCGCAGGTGAGCAGTTGTTCCATAGCCAACGTTGGTATCCCAGGAATAATGCGGAAATTGCTCCGAAAGATTGCGCATATAGTTATCGCGATATTCTTTTGCAATTATTGAAGCAAGAGATATGGACAGCACCTTTTCATCGCCCCGAACAATAGTTTTTATTTCTACACCTTTTATATTAGGAGCAATATTACCGTCCACCAGTGCCAACGTGACGTTGGATCCGTTTTCTGCTTCGCTACCAGCTGAAGGGTATGCAAGCGCTATCTTCGAAGTCGAAGCTGCTTCGGCAATAGTAAGTGCCCGTGGTGCAACCACTGCTTCGCTACCAGCTGAATGGTATGCAAGCGCTATCTTCGAAGTCGAAGCTGCTTCGGCAATAGTAAGCGCTCGTGGTGCAACCACTGCTTCGCTACCAGCTGAATGGTATGCAAGCGCTATCTTCGAAGTCGAAGCTGCTTCGTCAATAGTAAGCGCTCGTGGTGCAACCACTGCTTTGCTACCAACCGATGAGTATGCTCTTTCCATTGATAGCAGCGACGCATTCAATATATTTAGCTCATCGATTTCTTCGACTGTCGCGAATCCTATGGAATATTTTATTTGATCCGATGAACAACGATCGATCCAATCTATTACTCTCTGCCGCTGTTTTCTTGTCATTTTCTTGGAATCTCTTATGGGCAATATTTTTGAATTTTCTTCTAGATATTTAGCAAGATCAGCACATATCCAGACTGCCGCAGAAACGACAGGACCGGCAAGTGGCCCACGTCCAACCTCGTCAATGCCAACGCTATTGCCTATTTCGATACAGTTGTCATCGTACCAAGCCAGCGTGACGCTGGCCCCATTTTCTGCCTTGATACCTTCCGAAATGTATGCTGACTGTACCTCTGGTGTTGAAGCTGCCTCAGCAATAGCAAATGCCCGTCCTGCAAGGACTTTAGTTATCTTTCCGTTTTTCAAGGAGATTCCTGCCTTTTCTATGCAACGCTGAAGAAGTCCTGTTGCAAAGCTTAGATATAAACGACGAGAAATGATGCATTTTCTTTATTTCGCGATCAAAAGCTAATTGCAAAAAGTCGAAAGACGATGCCGCGGACACACTTTCAGCTATAGCACGACATCTTTCAGCAAAAATCAGCCAAAACGGACTCAAAAACAAGCTGAGTGTTGTGAGACTAACCAGGAATTTCACACCTGCGGTATTGACAAGTCCACCTTTGCCAGCCGCAGAAACCAACATGAATGAAAACTCTCCCACATTCGCTAGGAGTACGCTTATGACAAACGATTCCTTCAGGGAAAATTTACATGATCTGAGTACAAAAATATTTATTATGGTTTTTCCAAACGTAACAAATATAAGTGCGGAGAAAATTATCAGGAAATGATCAATGATAAATTTTATGTCCACCAACAATCCTACGCTGAGAAAAAACGTCATGAGAAGCAGCTCTTCTATTGGTGCCGCTATGTTTTTTATTTCGTTCTTCATATTGGAGTTTCCAAGCATCAATCCAGCGATAAATCCACCAAATGGAGCGGATAATCCGATTAGTTCAGCCAAAACAGCGCTTCCAAGACAAATGCCAAATATGGACATCGTAAGCATATCTTCGTGCTTTTTTATAAAACCTGCCAATTTATGAATGTGCTTGTTACGATACCTCAGAAAATAGAAAACAATCAGAGCAGACGCTACCAGCACCAAAGATATATTTGTAGTATTATAATCGCCACGCGATCCCAGGAAATTTATTATTATCACCATTAGCAGTGCCACAAGATCCTGTGATACCAATATTCCAAACGTATTTTCTTCTATGTTGTCATCACGTTCTCGCAGATATTTCAATGACTTAACTGTTACTGCGGTGGAAGACAATGCCACACAAAACGTTATCAAAACCACTACAGAACTTGCTATATGCAGAAGCTCTCCGGTAATTAGCATAACAACATATATCAGTGCCGTAGAAAGAACCGTAAAGGCAAGCGATGTTTTCCAAATGTTTTTTACTTTTTCAAACGACAGCCCAAGGCCTATAGCAAACAATAGGAACAGTATTCCCATTTCAGAAAATACTCCAACGACCTCCCTATCGACTATGAATTGTAGGCATGATGGCCCAAGCAAAACTCCCGCTATTATGTATCCTAAAATCGGGCTATATCCCAGTGACGATAGAGCCAATCCCGATCCCATCGCGCATAACACAACCGACGCTATTTGTGCAACAGTCCAATTCATATCTAATTATCTCTCAATCAACTCCAAACAGATCGTTAACACATTTCATCAAACGAAAGCACTCCGTAAACGAGCACTACGCTCTATTTTTTCCTTCGTTTTTTAGAAAAATCACCATAGGACAATATACTTTGAAAAAAATAATCGTCAATAACAACCCACCTATATATTCTATAACAAAAACTAGAAGAAACACCGAGCTCTCGCAATTTAAGTTCTACAGTTGCTCTCTTGCAACACTAGTTCTGTACCATAACCGACTATGTCGGAGCCTATAGTAATAATGCATGTGCTGCAAGCACACGTCAACATGAGACAGGTTCCATTGGTGGAAATGAAAGGACAAATTCAGTATATTTCCCCTCTTCCGATCGGCAGATGATTTCCCCACCAATGGCCTCCATTGTGGTTTTACAGAAATGCAATCCCAGACCCGTTCCAGCTGCTTTTCCGGTTACCATAGGCTCAAATAATTTATTATATATTTCTGGATTCACTCCAGATGCAGTATCCTTGAAAAACAATACATTGTGCTTACGTTTTCTTATGGTAGATATTACTATATTCCCTTTATTAATCGAATGTATTTGATAAAGGGCATTCTGCATCAGATTAAAAAGAACATGAGTAATCGCCGTCTTTTGTCCGACAAAAAAGAAATCATTATGACAGTAGAACGTAACAAGATCTCTCTCGTTGTCACCAAATGGATATCTTTCAAACATACACTCCACACATTCTTTTATGCCATGCTTTCCTATGGTATCTGCTGATTGCGGCGCGTTTATTCTCGTAAGAATCATGTCTATCGCAAGCATCATCTCGTTTACTTCAGCCTGCATTTTCTTTACACCCAACAACGTTTTTTCTTTATCAAAATCGTCATCGTGCAATCGGCGCACTGTTGCTTTGCACATCATACTCATGGTCGATAGAGGAGTTCTCATTTCGTGAGCCAAAGCAGCCCCCAATGCCCGCAGTGCACTCAATCTTTCTTGTTCAATTTTCTCCTTATCTCTTGAAAACAGAAGGGCAATGATTCCGAAATATCCCATGGCATACAAATGATCAAATATATTCTCCTGGATATCTGTATTAACCGATCCTCCATTTAACCTCAGCACGACATATGCCAATGCAACTCCAATTGGAAATATAATCAAAAAACTATCGAAATCTAGTATTATAATAGATAAGACCAAGGCTATAAGTAGGTTTGTAATCCAATAAACAGAACATCCTTCGAGAAATAGCATATACGAAGCAAAAAAAGATAGTGAAAACATAACGGTAAAATACCAGTAAAGCCCAAGATATCTTTTTAGAGATTTACCCCATGATTCGTACATCAAAAGGAAAAAGTTCAATATGCCGGCTAGTGCTCTTATCGATAGCACGGCCGGATCAGTACAATTATCTCTAGACCACATGTACAAGGGGAAAACGTAATTTACAAGCGAAAACGTACCAAAAGCTACGTATCTTGCACCATATTTCTCCACTTGAGCGTTGGCAGCATCCACCACGCAAAATAGCATTTTCTTAATTAAATCAAAAAAAGTTTTCATTACACTCTTAAGACTACTTTAGTACTATCTAAATTTCCGGACTTGAACACAACTGTTCCAACGCATCAATCGCTTCTGGAAATGACAAAGTTTTTTGGGTACCGTCCATATTCCTGAGCGTTATGGTATTGCTTTCGGACTCACTGGCCCCCAACACCGCCATAACTGGAACTTTAGCCATGGAATGCTCCCGGATTTTGTAGGAAATCTTCTCGGCTCTTAGATCGAGTTTTGCCCTAATGTTGCGCTCCTGAAGTTTCTCGAAAAACTTTACGCCATAGTCATCGAATTCATTTGTGATGGTGGCGACAACTATCTGTACCGGAGTCAGCCACAGTGGCAGCTTTCCAGCGTAATTTTCCAGCAATATACCAATGAATCTCTCCAAAGATCCCAGAACTGCCCTGTGAAGCATGATGGGATTATGTTTTTCTCCATCTTCTCCGGTATACCAGGCTCCTAATTTTTGTGGCAATTGGAAATCCACCTGCAATGTTCCGCATTGCCATTCACGACCAAGCTTGTCCTTTAGCACGAACTCTAGTTTTGGGCCATAAAAAGCGCCCTCACCTTTGTTTATGGTGAAATCAAGTCCAGCTTCGTTTGTGGCCTTTTTCAGAAGTTCTTCCGCAAGCTCCCAAATCTCATCGGATCCTGTCCTTTTTTCTGGCCGATCTGAAAATTTCACACTGTAATCATCGAATCCGAGATCCTTATAAATTTTTCTCAGTAGAAGACAAAACTTCTTCGTCTCGAAATTGATCTGATCCGGAGTACAGAAAATATGCGCATCATCCTGGGTAAAACCACGAACTCGCATCACTCCGTAGAGAGCGCCGGACGGTTCGTTTCTGTGACAGCAGCCAAATTCCGCCATACGCAATGGCAAATCTCTGTAGCTCTTGGTTCCCTGCTTAAAAATCTGGATGGCTCCCGGACAATTCATTGGTTTTATCGCAAGAATCCTGTCTTCAGATTCAGAAATAAACATATGCTCACGATATTTTTCCCAATGCCCAGATGCTTCCCAGAGCGTCCTATCGATCATTTGAGGAGTACAAACTTCAACATATCCGTCTTTTTGAATGCATTTTCTCACGTAATCACGCAATGCATTGTACATCGTCCATCCCTTTGGATGCCAAAACACACATCCTGGAGATTCTTCCTGCATATGAAACAGATCCATCTCTTTGGCAATCTTCCGATGATCTCTTTTCTCTGCTTCCTCCAGCATATTTATATATGAATCAAGATCTTCTCTCGAAAACCACGATGTCGCGTATACGCGCTGCAACATTTCCCGCTTTGAATCCCCGCGCCAATACGCACCAGCCAATTTCATAATTTTGAAGTGCGGAGATGCATTTCCGGTCTTCGGAAGATGAGGTCCACGACACAAATCTACGAACTTATCTTCGTGCCTATATAACGTTACTTCCGTTACATCGAGATCGCGAATCAATTCAACCTTGAACGGCTCTTTCATTTCCGCAAACATTTTTAGCGCATTATTTTTTGATATGACTTCGCGACTGATTTTTATATCTGCCTTTATGATTTCCAGCATCTTTTTCTCGATTATTTTGAAATCGTCAGGTGTAAATTGATGATCGCAGGAGATATCATAGTAAAATCCATTTTCGATAACTGGCCCAATGGCGATCTTCGCATTTGGATGTAGCTCCTTTATCGCTTGCGCCATAATGTGCGACGTTGTGTGGCGCATGATTTCAAGAGCCAGTGGATGCTCCTTGGTTATGATATCAATAGATGCAGTTTCATTAAAGGTAGTCGATAGATCAGTTGCTGTCCCGTCCACAACAATGGCCAGTGCTTTCTTTATGCCGTTTTTTTTTATGAATTCAAAACCGGAAATCTCGCTACTCATGATGCGCCTCTATAATATGACGAAAAAATGGTGCCGCCGGTGAGAATCGGACTCACGACCCCATCCTTACCAAGGATGTGCTCTACCACTGAGCCACGGCGGCATAAAAACATTCAAGCATCGCAGATAAACACTCTATCACAACGTAATAGCATTATGAATACATAACGAGAAAAATTCTTTGATCCCGATACCAAATATTGGATTTTTTACAGCGATTTAGCGACGTCGGAATCCACGCGAATAAAATCTATTCCTCTTGATAGTAAAAATGCCAAGTTTTTTGTTTTGCCCTCTCATTTTCAATGCGTATAATGTCGTTCAACAACTTCTGTACTTCAACAAATTGCTCCTTGCACTCGTCGAAGCTATATGCACTGGGGACAAAAGATAACCACCTAAGCAGTATTTTTTGAGAGACAAATCATGCTTCCAGTCTTTTCAATAGTAGTTACCGACAAAGAGATAGGACTCTTTGCAAAAATCTGCGCGTTCATCTATCACATCACGCTGCTCTTTACTCAATCTATTCTTGCATTTGATAACTTACACGTAGAACTTTTTTCTCGACAGGAGAGAGGGGGACTTTTTCGCGATCAAGTCTTTGAATATCAAACAAATTGACACACAAACCATAATCATCTGACTTTTAAAGAAATTTCTGGAGCGGGCGAAGGGATTCGAACCCTCGACACCAACCTTGGCAAGGTTGTACTCTACCACTGAGCTACACCCGCTTGTGAGATAATCGTGCTAATAAAAATCACATTTCTCTCATGCGCTTCATATAATACACATTATCTGCGCTAACACAATAGGGAAGCAATACGCAATTTACGTTTTTTTCGATATTGCCTCAGAAACAGTGCCGATGCTTGCAGTATATGCGTTCATCATTATCGGATCAAACGTCACGTTAGCTTAAGACAATTACGTATGCGCTATCGATAGTATTTTTTTATCCAACGGTTCCTCATCGATATTTCTGGTGTATATCTTTCGTGACATAAGCAGCTCACTTTTGCAGAGCCTCAGTCTTCTTACTTCTCTTATATCATCTTTATCGTGGACAATTATCGCACTCAGCTTAATTTCCACCAGATCTATCAATATATCTAGAGATTGCTTTGATAACATGCCATATCCTATACTCACCTTATTACATTCTGGGCGCTGCTATTAAAAAAAAGGTTAACTTGTGGATTTTTTATGCGAGATCTAGGAGACATTCAAATAGAAGATTTGAATAAACACGAAAGAGTCGTAATCGGTCTTGATGTGGGAAATAAAACAGTTGGAATCGCCGTATCCGATAGAAGAAATAAAATAGCTAGCTCCATCGCTACTCTTGCGAGAAAAGGAAACGACGGCGACTTCAATACGCTACTGAAGTATCTACAACCGCATAAAGTTGGTCTAATAATATTCGGATGGCCAGTACATATGAATGGTAAAGTGAGCATGCAGTGCGCGAAAGTCATGAACTTCATCGATGAAATGATCAAATATATAGATGTCGACTTTGCAAAATGGGACGAGAGGTTCTCCACCAGCGTCGTTGATAAAATTATGATCGAAGCAGATTTATCTAGAAAAAGACGCAAGCAAATCATAGATAAAACTGCTGCCGCATATATTTTGCAGGGTGCTCTTGATTTTCTCAATAATCGAGCCGCTCCATTACTCTCTGACGCAGATTTTTTTACTGAAAAAACGAGCATATCAACTACTAGCGACTAAATCAGCTTTTTGTATCCTTGAATTTGAAATTTTAGTGGTGCGATGAGGGAGTTGAATCCACGTCCCAGAGATTATGAATCTAGTTAATTCATCAATTGTAACAATCCCATTATGCAGCACGCAAAAATGTGTTACACTGTTTCGGTATTTTTACGGGAGATTTTGTGGTTTATTATGAGATTGTCAATACTTTGATGGTATCGTGATTAATTGATGAACTTTGTGATATATGTAATTGTTGAGGTATAAAAATGAAAGCCAACCAATCTCTATCTGGTCTGAGGATTCTGATAACAAATGATGATAGTATAAACGCCAGTGGCATTAGAGCGCTTGAGCGTATTGCAAACTCAATTACGCCGGATGTTTGGGTTGTTGCGCCGGAAGTGGGACAGAGCGGAAAGGGATTTTCCGTAACATTTGATTCCACTCTACGCATACATGAGCTCTCTCCGAGAAAATTTTCGGTTTCTGGTACGCCGGCGGATTGTGTTTTCGTTGCTCTTGGAGAAATATTAAAAGATAAAAAGCCAGATCTTGTGCTGTCGGGAATTAATCACGGAGCCAATATTGCCGATTTCATTGGATTGTCCGGCACCATAGGAGCAACTTTTGCCGCATCATCCCAGGGCATAAGAGCCATTGCCGTCAGTCAGGATTGTAAAAAAGCCTGCGAAGTGCAAAAATTTCCTTTGGCTGATTATTTTTTGCCCAATATCATAAAAAAGCTTCTTTCATTTAAATGGCCGGATCGGGTATGCATGAACGTTAATTTTCCAGATGTTCCCGTTGGTGACATCACCGGAGTAAAGGTGGCGCATCAGGGGGATCTTGACATAACTTGGGACATAAGTAAGCGTCTAGATCCAGTCAATGAGGCATACTATTGGCTACATGCTGTACATAATGATGAAAATGCCGATGCTGCATCTGATGTTAAAATTCTATCCGGTGGTAGGCACATCACCATCTGTGCTTTGAAATGCAAGCATGAATTCTGCGGTTGTATTGAAAAATTAGAGGAGTTATTTGCGTCAAATGGCTAGATATTCGTATGGTTATTGGGGGTTGGTCGTGGTTCTTTTGTCAGCCTGCGAGCGATCCAGTATGTCTCCGGTTGAAATAAAGATAAATGATGATTCCGTAATCTCGCCAGCTGGAGATACATTGTCGTCTTCAAAGCATAGAGTGCGGGCTGGCGAAACTCTGTTTGATATAGCCTATCGCTATAACGTTGATCCCATGAATTTGGCGAAAACAAATGGCATCAAAGCTCCCTATAGGGTAAGAGAGGGGCAGTTGCTACAGCTTCCAAAGACGGATGATCAGACTCCATACGAAACAGAAGATAATGTGGTCGTCACTGAGGATGGAAATGTCGATGGCTCACATGAAGAAAACGAAGAGAATGTAGAACATACTGAAAACGCAGGAAAAACAGACGAAGCCGAAAGTACAGAGGATGAGAAAACCAAAGAGAGAGATCGTCTAGACGAGGAATTGGAGAGTGTAATAAATAGTAAGCTACCTGCTTCAAGTTCTCCTAAACAGACGGCGGATACCCTATCAAAACCTAAGATAGTCGAAAATGCATCAGGCACTCCCAAGAAAGAAGCTCCGGCATCAGATGGAAAACTGATATGGCCAGTAGAGGGAAAGATAATCTCGGAATTCGGTGATATAAAAGATGGAGTGCCAAACGATGGTATATACATAAAAGCAGCTCCTGGTACGCCTGTAAAAGCAGCTGATGCTGGAGAAGTCATTTGTGCCAGGGATCAAGAAGAATACGGCAATCTTATTCTCATAAAGCACAGTAGTGGACTTGTGACTTCCTACGCCCACCTGCGGGATATGAAAGTCAAAGTTGGAGATACAGTAAAAGCCGGAGACGAAATTGGCTCAGTCGGCAAGACCGGAGACGTTTCTGAACCACAGTTATACTTTGAAGTTATGAAAAACAAAAATTCTGTAAATCCAAAGAAATTTTTGAAGTAATATGGCTTTTTGGCTTTGGATCTTCAGCAAAATCATTGATAGTTGGTATTTTTCTCTTACAATTGCAAGAATATGTTGCTTGAATTCATCTTCCTTAAATATGTGCTTACATTTGCCAAACAAATGATTGACATATGCTATGTTTATGAAATAATCATAACAGGGTGCTTGCAACACATGCATTTATTACTTTGCTACCTGTTAAAAGGCGTTTGCGAGATATGTATTCGCAATGTTGCGCAATTGAGTCCACAAAAATAAACGCGTGTAACTACTGTCACGTTAGTTGGGAAGTATGAAATGATAGATGAAGAAAAACTTGAACAAATTAGTGCGAAAAAATTAGCAGGTATTATCCTCGCTATTTACATGAAAAACAGGAATCTGCATAGGGAAATTGAATTGTTGGTGGCGGGAAGTTCCTGCGATGAAAAAGAAATAATCTCTATCATAAAGAAGAGAATATCTGCTTTGAGCAAGTCAAGAGGGCTAATCGATGATTTAAAAATAAAAGAAGTTGTGTCTCAGTTGGACGAGATTTGCGACTCCATATTCAATCTGTCGGACTTTGCTGCCAAAGAAGCCTTTGATCTGATGGGCAAATTTTTTGAGTGTCGTAGATCTATTTTTAAAAGATGTGTATATAACGAGGATGAGATTTTAGCGTCGTTCGGGGAGGCATGTCTCGTTTGGGGAAAAATTGCAGAACGTGCAAATATCAAGTCTACTGAAGCTGTTAAAACGGTGTTCACTCTGTATTCCGAAGATACTTTTGGTGCAACCAATAAGATCATTAGAGGATTTGCAAATGTTTTAGGAAAAGATGGTCTGGAATCGCTAAAGACAAAGATTCGAAATATGTTTTCTGATAATTCAATAAAAGCATTGGCAGCTCAAATGGAAAAAGAGCGGACAGATGATGATGACGAAGACGATGCTATGTTTGCATTGAAAGAACTTGGAATAAGTGTTTTTATGTCCAACGGCGGAAAGAGATTCTTTAAACTTCCACCCAAAAATCTCTTGGATCGAGCAAAAAATGTGACTCTGAAAAAAATACAGTTTGGTTTGAGTGAAATTGCGGATTATCAAAATAATGTTGATGAATACATACTGGCGCAGGCGTTTCCCAAAACAACGTACGACTACGATGATGTAGGCGTCGATCACAAAAAAGAAATAGCCGAGCGTCTAATTTCTGCCAATAGAGGAGAGGAAGCGCTCCAATGGCTGGCGGAAATAAAAAATCCACGTTTTAGCGATGAGAGCAAGGTGAAAACATTAAGAATCAATGCGTTAGAACAATGTGGCAGAGCTAAGGAGGCGCAAAAGGAACGCATATACTGGTTTAAAGCGACTCTGGATCACAATGCATTTTTGGAAACAATAAAACATGAGCAAAAGGCCTTACAAAAGCAATTGGCCGAAGAACTGATAGATTGGACCATGGATCATGATAAAATTTATTTAGCAATGCACTTTCTTTCCAAAAATCTTTCTCTGGACAAGTGTTCTTCTCTTGTGGAAAGCAGAATAGCTAAAATAAATGGCGAATGCTATTGGGACTTGCATCCGGTTGCGGAGTCTTTGCAAAAAGATTATCCGCTCAGTGCAACGCTTTTGTATCGAAAAGTCATTGAGTATGTTTTGAAAGGTGCAATTTCTAAAAAATATGGAATTGGAGCAAAAGATCTGGTATTATGTGAGCAATTGAGCAGTAGAATCAGTGACTTCAAGAGATTTCCAGCTCATTCCAACTTTATGGAAGTCATTCGTGAAAAGCACAAAAGGAAAGAAGCTTTTTGGACAAGGTTTGAAGAAGAAAAAAAGAAACTGAAAAAAAAGAAGTCCAAAGCGTAATGCCGACTCCTGCTTTGCTGAGACCGTCGTAAATTTTGTGGTGTGCCAAGAGAAGGCACGATGAAGATAGAGGATGGCCCTCCGGTGTGCGGGATTAAGACATATGAGACTGAATATGTCTCCCACAGATTGAGTTAATATACTGTATTGGCATCATTCCTTTCAAGTTGTTATGTGGTCGGTGTCAACGCAATTTAGAAATGTCCGGTTTTGGGCGGCGGAACAAGCCTCACCCAAGCGGTACATTTCTCGCAATTTAGGAATAATCCTAATATCTCAATGGCTCCTAATTTGTTATGCCACAGAGAAATTTTGTTGAGAAATCAGATGATCAACAAGAACACTCACTTCCTTTGCATCTGCAATAGCCGGCGTTTTCTTATTGTTAGCCAGTATATTATAAGATAATGAGCTGCCGTTATAAATGACCTCTATTTCTCCGTTCATGTGCTCGCAAACCGTAACAGTTGCGTGACGTAAACGATATCCACGCCATTGGCCAACGATTTGATACAGCACGCAATTATGAGAAAATTCAAGATTTTTGCTCAATTTTCTATTGGTTTGAATGCTTAAGATATTTCTCAATGCCTCAGGCTTATAAAACAATGGCTTGTGAGCTGTTTGCGGGCTCTGTGCCAGGGTCTTTTAATTCTCCCCAAGAAGTAATAAAGTATTAATAAGTTTTATAGAGGCAAGAGAATGGCAACGTTAACAGAAATATTTTCAAGTATAGAGGATCCGCGGAATCCATCAGGTCGTAGG